>JAUZOY010000300.1 GCA_030706235.1 Bacteroidota bacterium
ACATAAGTAGTTGAAGATATAACCTTATAGCCCAACTTCTCACAAAGTGACTTAACCGGGCCATACTGCATAGTTTTTACAAGTTTGACAGAATAGTCAAGTTTTATTTTCTTACCGTTGAAGGTTCCATCTGCGCTGTCCACCTTAAGTGCCAGCTTTAATTTTCCTTTGACTGCAGATATGGTTTTAGTCTTAGCAGTGTAAGTATACTTATATCCCAATGCAGTCAACAACGGCTTCAAGGAAACCATGGTTTTGCCTGAAATGACTGAAGGTGCACCGTCAAGGGCTATTGCCTTTCCGTTGTATGAAACCTTTATAGCCGGTTTCGGCGGAGCTACGCTTATGTTAAAGTCCTTATCCTTGATATTTTTGTAATACACTGAAACAGCACTGTAATCCGTTGTTTTGTTATTCTTCAGATAAAGACACTTTAACGCTGTTAGCTTGCTAAGAACAGATAAGTCGCTTATCTGGTTATTATCAAGGTATAAGCTTGTCAATTTTGTTAACCCTGCTAATGGAGCTATTTTGCTTATGTTGTTTTTGCTCAGCTTCAGCTTTGTTAATTTTTTAAGCCCTGTCAACGGAGTTAAGTCTGAAATTTTATTATTTTCCAGGTAAAGAGTGGTAAGATTCGGGAAATTGCTCAAATCATTGATAGTTGTCAGTCCCTGGTTTGCAAGGTTGAGCTCTGTTATCTTTGCTACATCACTCTTCAATATCTTCCCTACAGGCTTATTAATTTTTTGCCTGATAAGGATTTTAAGGTACATATCTTTAAATTTTACGGTATCCGGTGAATTATCTACTGCCCCGTATACACTCGTATCATTAATGGTATCTGCTGCTGCGATAAAAGTACCGCCTCCGGCACATAAAATTAATGAAATTATTATTAATATTACAATTGATGACCTTACTTTTGACATTAACTTGTCCCCTTCCTAAGTGTGATTATTTTAAAAGCCAATTCTCAGGGATATTTTTTCCTTCCGATGCTATCTTCAAGTATTTAACAGCCTTTGTGGTGTCGTTCAAGTATAAATATGCCCTCCCTATATTATATGCCAACTCAGGAGTAATTTTCAATATAAGTTTATGTTTTAATTTGCCTGCATTCGGTGAAATCCTGAAACGAGCTTCTTTGAGGTGTTTCTCTGTTTCAATTATACGGCTCCATTTTCTTTTTGCATCGTTAAGCCTTTTTGATTTAAGATCGATCTCAGCCATTGCCATAAGGCTTTCGGAAAGTCCTTCGTAATAACCTATCCTCATCGGTGAAAGCCTGATTAATTTCCCATATTCTTTTGCACTCTTGCCGAAATTATTGACGTTATCATAAGCATCTGCTAAAGTTTCTGCATAAACAGGGTTGAAGTAATCGTATTTTTCTGCTTGCGCTAAGCGTCTTACGGTATTATTCAAAACTCCTGGTTCATTTTCCTTATTACCGGATAAAAGTGTTTTGGCTTTGGCATAATAAGCATTTGAAGAAAATGGGTTGAAGATTACTGCTCTATCCAGGTATTCCTCAGCTTTTTTAAAATTTTTGGAATTATAACTGGCTGTACCTTTTTTATAAAAGAAATCGGAAACATCCAATGAAAGAATCAAAATAACACATACAGTCAAAATTGCTGCAACTGCTGTTTTACATGCCGAACTTAGTTTTACCATATTCTTATTGTAACTATGTGCTGAGGTACACATATTTTGTGCATTCCCCGATAACCTGGATAAAAATGCAACATTGATCCAGAATATCATTGTAATCAACGAGAATTCAAGATCAAAATCAAGCACTGAATGCAGTAATATAGCAGAATTGCATACTATACACAGTATTACAGCGCTTTTTATTTTTCTCCCGGTGCTCTGTTTTAATGTTTTGACTGCATAAAGAATAAAAACAGCTATCTGCATCAAGAACATTGATAGACCGGCAATACCATAATCAAGAGCTGCCTGAAAAATTGAGCTGTGAACATACCGCACGGAATATAAGGCTGTCTGATATTTAAACTGGATCGATCCCCATCCCCCCGCACCTGTTCCAATTATAGGATAATCCTTGATAATGGATAGTGCGTCTTTATAATACGCAAATCTCTCCTGAAGTTCAGTTGCCCCGAACCCTATTGATGCAACTCTTCTAATTAGGTATGTTGAGCCAAGGAATGAAACAGCAGCTATTAGTATCAGAATAACCACTGTAAAAATTGCTTTTGAAAGAGCTTTTCTTTTCCAAAAGTCATTATATCCAATAAGACTTATAAATCTTGTCCTTAACGAATACTCATAATATATTAAGAAAATTAAAAGAGCCAAGAAAAGCGGTATCCCTATCAGCATTTTTCCATAAGATATCACAATGCCTGAAACTATGGACACAGATATTAACAGAACAGCATCAATAATGCTTCCGGATTTGCGTATATAAAGGAGAAAGCAGATATAAAGCAGAAGGGACAATACCCACATCGTCCTTGAATATGTAAGGACAAGAACAGTAATGTCAAAGAATATTCCCAGCTTTATTGCAACTCTGAAGATACGGGTTCTTTCTTGACCATAGTATAAATAAAATCCTATTATGGAGCAAACAAAAACATATAACGCAAGGGTGTTTGCATAGCCTAACACAGCATCTGCACGATAGTTTTTGAGGTTAGCTCTCTTCATGAGACTAAGTGAAACATTAATTATTGATATTACAAAACCTGTTAGAAACAGAAAATTTAATAATAGATTGTAACCTTTAAGTGGAGCCTGACTTTGATCATTCCTATTTGTACTGCCAAATTTAAGGTTTTCAAGGTTGAGTGCAAGAACAAACAAGATAGGAACAAACATAATTTTAAAAAAACCGAATATTGCATCTTCTCTATTAATACCGTTAATTGCCGATATGCTCGTTAAAATAAGCTGAACCGAGAATAGGACAAGCAGTTTCACATCCATATAGACTCTTTGAGCTTTAGTAAAAAGCAAAATTGTTATTATACATAGTAAAATAAGAGAGCTGTATACAGCTCCCTTATAAAATAATCCGCCGAATAGAGGTGCAAATAGAAAGAATATTAAAAAGATTATGTATGCTGCATTCTGCTTAAGTAACAGTTTCAAATTTTGCCCTCCTTATCAGCTATCTAATGCCTCCCTTAAGGAAGCGATATAGTCGCCTACACTATTTATCGCTTCATGTGGAGATGAACTTTCCGCAATTTTTCTTACAATAGCACTTCCGATTATCAAGCCGTCGCAATATCCCTTCAGTTGTTTAACGTGTTCAACTGTTGAGATTCCGAATCCCAAAGCTTTTGGTATTTCCGTTGCTTTATTCACATAAGAAAAAAACTCTTGAAAATCAGTGTTGAAGTCTTTCCTTACTCCTGTAACGCCAAGGGATGAAACGCAGTAAAGAAAGCCTTTTGCATCTTTTGCAATGGTTTGAACTCT
>JAUZOY010000301.1 GCA_030706235.1 Bacteroidota bacterium
AGATATTGGGGCTAGCCCATGAACAGTATGGTTTTTAAACATTGATTCTTCGCCATAGCAAACAGGGGATGCAACAAAATCCGGGCTCGGAATTGGATAAACTACCAATGTTTTCTCTACTGAATCTTTACAGCTTGTATTTCCATCTATAGCTACAAGTTTAATTTTGTAAATAGCATTTAGTGAATGACTTGAGTTATAAAAATATAACATGGGATTTTTTGTTGTATCTAATAATGTATTATTTGTAATCCATTGATAGCTAAGATCAATAGGTGTAGAATTATTAGAAAAGTTCACTTTTAGAGGGGAACATTTTGCACTATCATTTATATTGAAAGATACATGTGGATTCTTTATTGTTGTGAATCTTTCAATAAAAGTATCATTCAAACAATTAAATTTACTTGTTGTAACCAGCCTCAAATATACCGTATCTTCTCCTTTTTCAATACTATAAGACGAATAATCAATATCGGAGATTTGCTTTATAGTTTTATTGTCTTTATCTAATATTGTCCAGTTATAAATTGAGTTTGCTTTGCTATTTATTTTGAGGTTTAAATTTTCTTTGCTTATTGCAAAAGGTGCACAACCGCGTAATTTTGTCGGGTGATAAAATGCTTCTGCATTGGGGTGTACAGTAACAAATTGTTGTATGGAATCGGTACATGAGTTCTCGCTTATCGCAAAAAGTTTTATTGGGTAAATTATATCTTTTGTATCATTATTTAAATATAATATTGTATCATTTTGCTTTGATACTGTATCTCCATTATAATATTTCCAATAGTAGGAATGAACATTAGGGTCTGATGAAGTATTTTGGGTTATTACTTTTAGAGGTGGACATCCTTCATCTAAATTCTTTGTGAAAGAAATAATGGGTTGTGAATATAAACTGAATTTTCTTTCTATGCTATCTTTGCACCCATTTTCAGATATTACTATTAATCCTATAATATATTGGATATTATTTCCGGTTGTATTTTTAGGAAATATTATTGTCGGATTAGCTTCAGTCCTATCTGATATTACTACGTCTTTTGAAGGTAATATTGTCCAAAAATATTTTTCAGCAGATATGCTGAGATTTAAAGGTCTAAGAGGTTCCTGAGTACATAATCCGGAATCTATATTTATAATTGCTTTTGCTCTATTGTATATTTTAATGCTTTTTTCCAAAGTATCAGTACAATTTTCTTCACTCATAACTATTAATTTCACAATGTAAGTACTATCATATCCTGATTGATTATCCGGAAATTCAAAAACAGGCTCTTTCGCACTTGAATCTGAAATTTTAACATTTGAACCTTTCAAAATATCCCATTTATATTTAACATTACTTACGGAAATACTTTTATTTGACACATTTACTATTGCAGGGGAACAAATATTAGTTGTACCAAAGTCAAAATCAGCTTTTGGAATAGGATAAACAGTTATTGGTTTGAACATTGAATCTATGCAACCCGAAGTATTATCAATTACAAGAAGTTTTATATTATATAATTTATTAGTAACATAGTCTGAATTATTAAAAACAAAAGAAGGTTCTTTTAATGTATCCTTAATTATATTATCAACATACCAACTATATTTTAAATTCCCCGGTTTGGATGTATTGATAACCTTTATTCCTAATGGGCTACATCCTTTATCAATTCCAACACTAAATATAGCTTTAGGATTTTCTATTGTTGTAAACATTCTTTCACTACTATCTGGTTTACATCCGAATGTATTTGTTGAGATTAATCTTATAAATACAGTATCAGCATCCTTGTATATTGTATATGATTGGGATTTAACTCCGGTATAACTATTTATAATATTATGTCTTTTATCATAAACAGTCCAGTTAAATGTAGTACCGGGTGATTGTAATGAACTTATGCTTATGTTTTCATCATCTATTGTAAATGGTGCGCATCCGCTACTCTTCTTGATTGAATAATCTGCTCGCGGATTCGGATGAACTGTTATGCTTTGTTTAGTTGATTCAACACAGTTATGTTTTGTCTTTCCTGTTAATGTGATCTTATAAATGCTATCTGTTAATCCAATATTGGTAAATTTAGAGGATGTATTTTTCGAACTACTGCTACTACTGTTACCAAAACTCCAGTTAAAAGTCATGGAACTAATATCTTCATTGTTTTGGGGATTGGATTTATTGGTAAATGTTATATCCAAAGGTCCGCATCCTTCAGTCTTTGATACATCAAACTTTATTACCGGTTGTGGGTAAATTCTAATATTTCTTTTTGAAGTATCCTTACATCCTTTGTCCGTTTCCGAAATCAATACAATATTATAATCAATTGATTTATCGCTTGTGTCAATTGGAATACTTATTTTAGGATTATAGGAATTCTTTTTGTCGAACAGAACTCCGTTTGCAGGATTAATTGACCATAAACTTTGATATTTTGTATTGCTTTTATTTGATGGGAATAAATCAATAGGACTGCAACTTATAGTATCTGATTCGAATTCAGATACCGGTCGTTTGTAAATTGTAATTTCTCTTTCTGTTTTGTCAAAGCATCCATCAGAACTTGTTACCATAAGTCTTGTCGTATATACAGAATCGGAATTAGTCTGATTATCCGGAAAACTAAAAACAGGCTCTTTCGCACTTGAATCTGAAATTTTAACATTTGAACCTTTCAGAATATCCCATTTATATTTAACATTACTTACAGAAATACTTTTATTTGATACATTTACTATTGCAGGGGAACAAATATTAGTTGTACCAAAGTCAAAATCAGCTTTTGGATTAGGATAAACAGTTATTGGTTTGAACATTGAATCTATGCAACTTGTCAGATTTGATATAACAATAAGCTTGACTATACTATATTTGTCTTTAATATTATCCGTATTGTTTATTGTTATAGCAGAGTCCTTTGATAAACTAACAATTGCATTATCTAAATACCATTTGGAATTAATATTTACCGGAATAGACGAATTAGACACATGTATTGTCATAGGGCTACATCCTTTATCAACTCCAACACTAAATATAGCTTTGGGGTTTTCAATTGTTGTAAACATTTTTTCGTTACTGTCCGGCTTGCATCCGAATGTGTTTGTTGAAATTAATCTGATAAACACAGTATCAGCATCCTTGGATATTGTATCTGATTGGAATTTAACTCCGGTATAACTATTTATAATATTATGTCTTTTATCATAAACAGTCCAGTTAAATGTAGTACTTGGTGCTATTAATGAATTAATGTTTATATTTTCATCATCTATTGTAAATGGCGCGCATCCGCTACTCTTCTTGATTGAATAATCTGCTCGCGGATTCGGATGAACTGTTATGTTATGTTTTACAGAATCAGTACAATTATGAATAGTGCTACCGGTCAATACTATTTGATATGTCACATCATTTAACCCATTATTTATAAATGTA
>JAUZOY010000302.1 GCA_030706235.1 Bacteroidota bacterium
CAATACCTTGCTAAGAAGTCAGTATGGGTTCTCGGCGGAGACGGATGGGCATACGATATCGGATTCGGCGGACTTGACCATGTAATCGCTTCAGGTGAGAACGTAAATATTATGGTATTTGATACAGAAATGTATTCCAATACAGGCGGACAATTATCCAAGGCATCAAACATCGGTGAAGTTTGCCAGTTTGCAGCTTCAGGAAAAGATATCGGCAAGAAGAGCCTTGCTGAAATAGCTATGAGCTATGGCTACGTATATGTAGCACAGGTTGCTCTTGGTGCTAACCCAGCTCAGACTGTTAAGGTTCTTGCTGAAGCTGAAGCTTATAAAGGACCATCCTTGATTATTTGCTACGCTCCTTGTGAACTTCATGGAGTTAAAGGCGGCATGAACCACTGTCAGGATGAAATGAAGAAGGCTGTTTCTTCCGGCTACTGGAACCTGTTCTCATTCAATCCTGCTCTGAAGGCAGAAGGCAAGAATCCGTTCACTCTTACTTCCAAGCCGGGTGATGGAACTTACCAGGACTTCTTGAAGAACGAAACACGTTACACTCGTTTGTCTATTGCATTCCCGGAACGTGCCGAAAAACTCTTCAAGGAATCTGAAACTGCTGCAAATGCACGTTATGAGCATTTGTTAAGATTGGTAGAACTTTATAAATAATTAAAAATACATGCAGCGCTTGATTTATAGTTGATACCTGCATGAAAACAGACAAACGCCGTACTTAAACAAACAGTACGGCGTTTTTTTGCCTGCTTTAAGGTTTTATTCTATGAAAAATGTGGTATAATTATAATAAGCAGAATGGTTATGAAACTGTGTACATTTACAGAAAAACTGGAACCAGTACGCCCGTCATAATAAATGTTTAAATTAAAGGACTCCATCTTTATAATTATCAATAATTAAAATTATTAAAAATATAAGCGTAAAGAAAGGGTATCTATTATGAAAAAACTACTTTCAAATCTATTGATTCTTTTTGTAATATTTGTCATGCCTCTAACCTCAGTTGCCGAACCCAAGCCAGGGATTATAATAGTTCAGCCTCATTATGACTATCTGGGGTTGTTCAAAGAAGATTTGGCTATCGTTGGAATAGATAAAAAATACGGCTTTATAAATAAAGACGGCAATGAGATAACAAAACTGGAGTATCAGCTTGCCGGCAATTTTAATAAAGGCCTGGCTATAGTAAAGAAAAACGGCAAATACGGTTATATTGATAAAACCGGTAAGGAAGTTATAAAGCCTCAATTTGACACTGCTTATGATTTCTATGGGAAGTATGCCATTGTTGTAAAAAACAAAAAATATGGATTTATCGATAAAAAAGGAAAAGTGGTAATTAAAATTCAATATAACAGTGCGGATATTTTCTCTGAAGGAAGAGCAGCTGTAAAAGTAAAAGATAAATGGGGCTATATCGATGAAAAAGGGAAAACAGTTGTTAAACCGGCTTATGATAGAGCATATCATTTCAGCAATTCACTGGCGAAGGTTGTTGTATACTCAAAGAATGGCGACGGCGGAAAATGCGGCTACATAGATAAAAACGGAAAGCTTGTTATCCCTATAAAATACGGTTATGATTTTGATGAGAATATGGCAGAGAATGAAAAGGATCCATATAAGTATTATGGAGAATTTACAAGCAGCATAGCTCAGGTACATATCAACGGATTGGTTGGTTATATTAATACAAAAGGCAAAGAAATATCAAAACCCCAGTATGGCTTTTACAGTCAGGATTTTGAAAATGGCTGCGCAATTATAGAAAAGAACGGTAAATATGGTATCATTAATACAAGCGGCAAAGAGCTTGTCAAGCCGGTATATTCTGAAATTGACCCGTTTAAAGAGGGATTGGCCCGTGCTACACTTAATAAGTCAACAGTTTTCCTTGATAAGACAGCCAAAGTTGTATTAAAACCCGAGTATGATTATGTCGGAGAGTTTTACAATGGATTTGCACAGTGCAGTATTGAGGGTAAATACGGCTATATTGATAAAAACGGTAAAGAGGTAATAGCACCTGCCTACGAATCTGCGGGAACATTCAATAATGGACTTGCACTGGTTAAAAAGGATGGCAAATCAAACTTTATAGATATAAGCGGAAATGTGGTTATTAGTCCAGAGTATGCTGATGCTGCCAACTTTAGCGAAGGGTACTCTGCAGTAGCTAAAGATAATAAATATGGGTATATAGATACAACCGGGAATGAAGTAGTAAGTCCGGCATATGATGAGGCATATGATTTTGTTGGTGACATTGGTATTATAGTAAAAGATAATAAGCTTGGTTATGTATATATTAAAAAAAGCTGATTATTTGATGTATAAACGTTAACCACAAACATGCTTAATTTTACAGCTCTGCAAAGAAGAGGCTTCCTAATTATGGAGGCCTCTTTACAATATATCACGCACGGAATTATAGCCAGTTAAAAAAAATAAAATATCCGGAAGGAATTAGGGATTTGATGTCGAATATAAATTTGATTAGATAATTCATGGGAGCAAACCATGCAGTTTGATTCCGGTTACAAAGGCGCAATACTGTAATACTATATTGTATTATAGCGTATTGCGCTTTTTTATTGTCCGTTTTACTCTTGATCATTTTCTATAAATTAAGGGGGTACGTACATGAAAGCACTATTTAGACCAGGCATGTTGATGATGAACAGGTTTAGAATAGTATCCAAATTCCTTCTCATCTGCTTTTTTCTTATTGCACTGTTAGTAGTAGCGCTCTACCAGTTTTTTTCTTCAAATAATGCCAGTATAGAGTTTAACAAGAAAGAGCGTTATGGAGTGGAATATGCAATACCGTCAAAAGATTTGACAAAAAACATTCAGGGATACCACGATTTGATCCTGCAATTACTTACTGCAGACGTTGAAACAAATCGTTCATTGAATGAAAAAATAGACAGTATCAAAGGTAATATTGATTCAGAATTAATTAATATTATGAAGATAGACAAGAATAATTACTTTGTTTTAAATAACAAAGCATCTAAAAAGGAAGTAAGCAAGGATATTGAGAAAATCAGCAAAGAGTGGGTTAAGTTAAAGATAGGCTGCTCAAAGGAGAATTTGGCTGAGTTCGAAAAGAAATACTCACAAATCATATCCGATCTTTCAATAATGCATACAAATATTTCTGACAACTCCAATCTTACGTTGGATCCAGATCTCGACAGTTACTACTGTATGGATATAATTATGTTCAGACAATTATCTCTTTCATATAATCTTTTTGAACTCAAGAGCCTTGGAAGAAAATTAATTAAAAAAGATGAGATTTCCATACAGGAAAGGAAGCAGCTTATAATACTTGCTGATCAGATTTCAACTTTAGTAAA
>JAUZOY010000303.1 GCA_030706235.1 Bacteroidota bacterium
GATGTTGTTTGCAGGAGGATAGTTAAGAACTGATCATATGTAGATTGGAGGAATGTTATTCTAAAGGTTCTATAGGCTGAACCATCTCACCATTTTCTGCTCTTTCCCAATTTTTTAATAATTCGGTTTGATGAATTGCTGCCCATTCAATTACAAAACCCAAGACTCTTGAAGGTAATTTTCCATGAAGAATTGCTAAATCACAAATTCCAATTTCAACATTGTATTCGCCATAATTGGCGTGAAAATGAGGTGGATTATGCTCATCATAAAACATTGAAATAATAATACCGAAAAATCTGCATATTTGTGGCATAGTTTATTGATTGGTTTTCCATTGTTCAAAAGTAATACCTTTCAATTTCAGGTATAAACTATTAGGACACAGTTCTATATTCTGATCCCAGGCAATTGAATTAGTTTCTTTATCAATATATACTCCATTGAAAAAATCTTCATTTACCCAATTACTAAAAACAGGTTTATCAGCTAAATAAGATAAGTCAATATTACCCTGGGTATTATCAGAATATTTAACCCAAATAATATATTTGCCAAATGCTTTTACATCTATTGGTTTTATATCCATTCCAAATCTTTTTTTTACAAATATACAAAAAAACTTTAAAAGCATTCATCTTATCTTCTTTATGAAAATATTAATGTCTGAAAAATATGAATAGAATTTTTATTAATAGCTAATAATATTAAATAAATCCTGTATCTATAATTATTTATGTATATTTGTGGTTGAGTTTTTATAATTGATGGAATATAAGGTGATTTATTTTTAACTGCATTTGAATATTTTTTTCTAAAACAGGGTTACTTTTAGGTGTAATTGGTATTAATAATGAGTTTAACTGATTCCTATATTATCGAAAGTTTAAGAAATGGGGATGAAAAGCCATTGGAATATCTTTATAAACAACATTATAAAATGATTGCCAATTATATTATAAAAAACAGCGGAAGCGAAGAAGACGCCAGGGACATTTTTCAGGATGCTATTATTGCTTTTCATAAAAATGTTTTAAAGGGAAGATTTGAACTGAATGGTGCTACCATAAAGACATATTTAGCTTCTATTTGCGAGAATATCTGGCGTAAAAAACTAAGAGAAGACAGGAAGATGCCATTTACAGATGATGAAAGCATTCTGGAAAGTTTGGCTTATATTCCTGATGAGGATACAGAGAGAGAAAATCAAATTAGAATAGTTAAAGAATGTCTATCACAGGCAACTGAACATTGCAAAGAGATATTAACGAATTATTTTTACTCTGAAATGTCAATGAAAAAAATATCTGAAAAAATGGATCTGAAAAATGAAAATACCGCTAAAACAGAAAAATATAAATGTCAGAAAAAACTTAAAATATGTCTAAACTCTAAATTAAACATAATATGATACTTCCGGAAGAAAAAGAATCAATGGTAGAGGATTACCTTATGGGCAGGCTTGACTTATTGGAATTGGAAATGGTTGAAAAAGAAATTATAACTAATCCCGAATTCTACAAATATGTAAAGCTCCAAAGAAATATGATGCTTGGGATTCAGGAATTTAAAAAGCAGGAACTAAAAGACAAACTTAATAAAATTGATGTAAATAAGAAGAACTTGTTTGATGTTTACAGAGTAAAATTTATAATTTCTCAATATAGTGTTGCTGCATCAGTGATAATTATTTTAGCTATCACGTTTTCAATTTTAGTGCTGTCAAACAAAGCAACTGATACTGACAGCAGAGTTTCAAAATTAGCTTATTCAAACGTCACAAATACGGATATGTAACTATGTCTGAGAAATTAAATAACAACCTAAAAATAATTAATACGGCAATCTTTGCCGGTATTCTTATGGCTTTGATATTTATTTATCTGCAAATAAGTAATTCAAACAATACAAACAAAATTAATACTACTTACAGCATTTATAAAGACATCGTAGAATGGGAGAATACTCATAAAGAAGCTATTTCATGGGTAAATAATCCTGATACCGTTAAACTGAAATATAAATACAGAGATTGGGAGTTTGACGATTATCTGGGATACTATGAAATGATCTACAGCCTGAAGAAAAAGAATATGATTGATATGGATCTCGTATATGAACTTACAAGCAGCGGACTTGAAGGAGCTTACGAGGCAAATAATTTTGAATTGAGAAATTTAATCCAGCAATTCAGAAAAGAGGATAACGATCCGGAAATATATATAGGGGTTGAAAAACTTTATAATGAATTTAAGGGAAAGCGAAAATATATGAAAAAATTGTGAATTGTGAATTGTGAATTGTGAAATTTACAAAATAAAAAGAATGACAAAAATAAAAGTACTAAGAAATAAATGAACTTAAAGAAAATGATACCTTTAAAATAATTTCCGGAATAGAAAACCGGGATGAGTATTTTGAAAATATGAAAAGCAAATTGAGTAAAGAACTTGAAGAGCAAAAAGAAAATTTAAAAAATTCATCTTTAAAAAATTGAAATATGGAAAAAATAGAATCAATAAAAATATTTGAAGAAAAGAAAGTTCGTACCGTCTGGGATAACGAACAGGGAAAATGGTATGTTTCAATTATCGATGTAATTGAGGTGTTGACAAATAGCGACAGGCCAAGAAAATATTGGAATGATTTAAAAAATAAGCTAAAAAAAGAAGGGAGTGAGTTGTCCGAAAAAATCGGACAACTGAAGATGAAGTCTTCAGCAATGTGGTAAAGTTGTAAATGTCGCAAGGGAAGAATTAGAAGCACGAACAGGGAAAAATGTTGTAACTTGCCATAATGCAAAAAAGGCACTTATTGAAGACAAAAAGAAATTGGGAAAAAATAAATTAGATTAATAAATGAAACCATGTCGGATATTATAAAATACGAACCGAAAGCCTCATTAATTCGACTTTCAAATCAGATAGAATTTAAAATAAATTAATAAAAATCTTATTTACAATCACATAACCTCTTATATGACTCTTTGTAACAGCATGATAATCAAAGCTATTTTTAACAAGTTATCTATTTTGATGTTGGAGTGGCACACTTCCAAGTACTCAGTAGAAAAATGCATTTTCCCCGATTATCAACTTTTGAAACCACAATAGCAGATGCAATTATGAACAGGCTGTCAGGTAATGCCCATCGTTTTTAGTTAAAAAGAGAATCTTTGAGGAAAAATAGAAACAAAAAAAAATATTAATTTTGCTTAAAAAATAATTGTTCTTTAGGTGGCTCACTTTACACAGGAATGGTGGCTCACTTTGCACAAGAATAATCACTTAATCATAATTCATAATTCTTTTCGTCCCTTATGTCGCTTACGTCCCTTCTTTCGTAATTTAAAATTCTCCATTCTCCATTATCCA
>JAUZOY010000304.1 GCA_030706235.1 Bacteroidota bacterium
GTATGATAAAGACTCATTTACGGAACTTTCAGGAATAGAATAATATCTGTTTTCTTTAATTTCTTTTCCCTTGATTTCAAGATAAGTTCCTGCACCAACTTTTCTGACATTTTTAAAGATAGAGTAGGGTGCAGGAATATATGTCAAACGGAAATAATTATATAATGATACATAATCAATTTCTTTGGGAATTCCATATGCAATAAGGGATTTCATTTCCGATCCGAAGATCAGCTTTTCTTCATCCTGATAAATAAATAGTGGTTTAACTCCCATTCTATCTCTTGCTATAAAGAGAGATTGCTCCTCTTTATCATAAATAGCAAAAGCAAAGAATCCGTTCAGTTTATCAAGAAATGCAGTCCCTTCGGTAATATATAAATAGAGCAGTACTTCAGTATCTGAGTTTGATTTTAGTTCAATCCCTTTATCAAGTAAACTCTTTTGAAGTTCTTTATAATTGAATATTTCTCCGTTAAAAACTATAGTATATCTGCCGGACTTATCTGTGATAGGTTGTGTGGCAAGAGTAGAAGTATCAATTATTGATAATCTTGTATTTCCTATGGCTACATTATTATGTCTGTATACGCCGTTAGAATCAGGACCTCTCTTTTGAAGAGATGCTATTGCATTATCTATTCTGTTTAATAAATAATCAGCCTTTTTATCAAAAATCAGTACTCCTGTTATCCCACACATTCTATAAGTGAATTACCTCACCATAAGCTGCTGCTGTAGCTTCCATAATTGCTTCTGACATTGTCGGATGCGGATGTATAGAATTTAAAATCTCATGTCCTGTAGTTTCCAGTTTCCTTGCAACAACAACTTCTGCAATCATTTCTGTTACATTTCCGCCTATAAGATGAGCACCAAGCCATTCACCATATTTAGCATCAAAAATAACTTTTACAAAGCCGTCTCTCATGCCTGATGCACTGGCTTTCCCTGAAGCAGTAAAAGGAAACTTGCCGACTTTTATTTCATATCCTGCTTCTAATGCGGCCTTTTCAGTCATACCGACAGAGGCTATTTCAGGATATGTGTAAGTACATCCTGGAACATTACCGTAGTTAAGTGGTTCAGGATTTAATCCTGCAATATTTTCAACACATATAATTCCTTCTTTTGAAGCAACATGTGCCAAAGCCTGACCTTTTACTATATCTCCAATTGCATAATACCCCTCAACATTGGTTTTGTAGAAATCATCTACTAAAACCTTATTCCTTTCAACATTAATTCCTGTTTCTTCAAGACCTATGCCTTCGATATTAGGACTTACTCCAACTGATGACAAAACTATTTCTGCCTGAATAATTTCATCTCCTTTAGGAGTTTTAACTAAAGCTTCACATATGTCTCCTTCGATTTTTACACTTTCAACGGATGATTTGGTCATCACTTTTATACCTGCTTTTTTGAATGAACGTTCAAGTTGTTTTGAAACTTCTTCATCTTCAACAGGTACAAGATTTGGCATGAATTCAACTAATGTAACTTTGGTTCCTATTGAATTATAAAAATAAGCAAATTCGGAACCTATTGCACCTGAGCCTATTATAATCATTGACGCAGGTTGCTTAGGCAATGTCATAGCTTCTCTGTAGCCAATTATTTTCTTGCCGTCCTGTTTTATATTAGGTAATTCGCGTGAGCGTGCACCGGTTGCAATGATTATATGCTGAGCAGAATGTTCAGATACATTTCCTTCAGCATCAGTTACCTGAACTTTTTTACTTGGTATTACCTTTGCAAATCCTTTAATATGCTCAATATTATTCTTTTTGAAAAGGAACTGGATACCTTTGCTCATTCCTTCGGCAACGGACCTGCTACGTTTAACAACAGCTTCAAAATCAACATTTATTTCACCGGTTAAGTTTATTCCATAATCTGCAGAATGCTTCATATAATCATAAACCTGAGCACTCTTAAGTAACGCTTTTGTAGGGATACATCCCCAGTTAAGGCAAATACCGCCAAGTTCAGCTCTTTCAACAACACCGACTTTAAAACCCAATTGAGAAGCCCTGATAGCAGCAACATATCCGCCGGGACCACTTCCTATTACTATAATATCATATTGCATAATCTTTCGAATTTATTATTGTTAGACGTGCAAAGGTAATTAAATTTATATTAAATAATTTCTTCCCTACTTATTGCGAATTTTATTTTAGATCAATGATTTAATAGCTGTTAGTTTTTTATTCATAATCCCTATTTATTTTTCAGCAGTTTATTTTTTGCTTCAAGTAATTTCTTAGCAGACAGCTTACTTACTACTTTTTTACCGGTTTTTTCTTCAATTTCTTTTCTGGTATTTCCTGCTATAGTTCCTCCCTGGTTTGCAATTTTTTTACTATCTTCAAATGTTTCAGGCTTTTTCTCTTTACTTATTTCTGTGGTGGTAGCTTCGGCAAGCATGTTCAGTACCAATTCCAAATTTGTCATATTATCTCGCAGACTTTCTTTTTTCAGATCTTTATGATTTTTATATTGTTTCACTGTAAAACCACTCCATGCCTTGGTAATTTCATCTGTAAGAATAGCATATTCCTGCCCTTTTTTAACTCCCCTTTCATCCCATTCATCGGTCAGCTCTTTTCTAACTTCTATGCTTTGCAAGCGTTGGTTAATCCATTCTTTGCTATACCCCTTTTTAAGATATGTTTCCATCAACCGGTCAATCCCTATTTCAGGATCCTCAATTTCATCTATTCTTTCTCGGGCTACTTTTGCTAACCATAATTTGAATGGTTCAGCTTTAGGTGAAGGTATAGATTGTATTAAACGGAATAACTGTTCAGTATCCCCAACATCAGTCTTATAAAATTTTCCATCTGTTGATTGCAACTTCAGTTGGTTACAATTTGTAACCAACTCACTTCCTTCTTTGGAAAGCCTGTGTTTTAATACTTTCCAATAATTGTTAGGATTAGGGCTACCTGTCAATACCCCAATAACATCCACTATAGAAAAATACCATTTTTCCTGCTCATCATCCCAAACAGAACGAATTTGCTTTTGCTCAAATAGTTTTATGGCTGTTTCTTTGTTCATTTTACGACTAAAGTTTTACAACTAGATTAACAAATTCATAATCAATAAAAAAAGACAAAAAAAGCAGCATATTTATTTTATTATATTACTGAATATCAGTAATTTTGTATTGCCAAATTCAAAACAAAATATGCTACAAAACAAAAATACTACAATTATTTCAGAGTTAAGTAACTTTTTTACTTCAAGTGAAAAAGCAATAAATACTATTTTTCAGTATTTATTATTCAATAAATAATAATTAGGATTTACATGTCAGCATTAAAAATTTATTATATTTGCAAAGAATTCGTTATAAATATA
>JAUZOY010000305.1 GCA_030706235.1 Bacteroidota bacterium
ATGCCACCAACTTTTAAAGCCCATTGATTTATTCCGGAGGAATTATATTTTGTAATAAAGACGTCATCATCTCCTGAACTTACTAATGTTGTAGAACCAAAGTTCGCAGATCCTTGAAAACTACCCGTAACATATATATTTCCATATGTATCGCATGTAATATTGTTTGCGCCTTCATATTCTGTTCCTCCTGCTTTGACACCCCACTGAACTAAGCCAGCGCTGTTGTATTTAACAATAAAAACATCACTTTCTCCTGCACTTGTAAGAGTCAACGAACCAAAGGTTGCTGTATTTGAGAAACCGCCTGAAATATAAATATTTCCAGACATGTCTGTTGTTATTGCCTGTTTAACTTTTGAGTTACCGGAATAGAAATTGAGAGCCCATTGACATATTCCTGCATCATTGTATTTTACGACAAATTCATTACCGGTAGAACTATTAAGTGTTGTTGCGCCAAAGTTTACAGACCCTTGAAAACTTCCCGTAACATAAATATTCCCTGAAACATCAGTAGTGATAGCACTACTCGCATCATATTCACTACCACCAGCTTTTACAGCCCAAAGTAGAATACCTGAATTATTGTATTTTGCAATAAAAATATCTGAACTACCTGAACTTGTTAATGATGTAGATCCAAAAGAAGCCGTTCCGTTAAAATAACCGGTAATAATGACATTTCCATAAACATCTGTTGTTATACTTTTTGCTTCATCATCAGAACTTCCACCTGATTTTATTGCCCATTGTAAAACACCAGTATTGCTATATTTTGCAATAAAAACATCTGAACCACCTGAACTTATAAGAGTTGTAGAGCCGAAAAATGCAGTATCACGAAAAACACCGGTAACATAAACATTACCTGCAACATCTGTTTTTATTGCACTTTCTTTTTTAGAAACCCCACCGTCTATATTGATAGCCCATTGGCATATGCCTGCATTATTGTATTTTGCAACATAGAAATTTTCATTTTCCACACTATTAAGAGTTGTAGAACCAAAAGTAGCAGAACCTGTAAAAGAACCGGCAATATAAACATTTCCGGATACATCTGTCGTTATACTTTGTCCATAATCCCAACCACTTCCACCTGCCTTAATAGCCCATTCGCAGGTTTGTGAATATGAAAAATTAAAGGTAAATAGTGAAAAGCAAATTATGCATATCACTGCGATAGTTTGTAATGATTTCTTCATTGTCTGATAAATATTAAAGAGATAATTAATTATCGCAAAAATAGATATTTTTAATTTATTATGATTATTTTATTTATCGAATCAGCTTACTAACTAACAAGATAAAGATAAAATGGTTATAGAATTTGATTAGTAATACAAACTAATGCTCTTAGGTAATCTCCTGTAACTAAATATATCATAAATCATATTTAGCTACAACCATAAAATGCCTATGAAGCTATAACTTCAATGAATATTTCAGTAAAATTCCATAGGTTAGAATAGTTCAGGTATAAACAGACACATCTATTATCTCTCTTCCCTCATCATTCCCAAAAAATCTTCCTCGCTGATAATAGGAACATTCAGCTCCTTCGCCTTTTCAATTTTATTTGGTCCGGGATTCTGACCTGCAATTATATACGAAGTCTTTGATGAAACAGAACTTACATTCTTTCCTCCATTCTCTTCAATAACCTTTTTAAGCTCGTCTCTTTCAAAATTACTGAAAACACCCGAAACTACAAAGGATTTACCTGACAAAACGCCTCTGGTTTCTGATCTCAGAACAGTCTGACTCTCAAACTTAAGTCCGATTTCTTTTAAACGATTAATCAATAAAAGATTTTCCGGATTATCAAAATAATCTATTATGCTTTGTGCTATTTTCTCACCTATTTCCTCTGCTTCCATCAGTTCATCCTTACTTGCATGAAAAATATTATCTATAGTTCTGAAATGCATTGCAAGTTTCTTTGCAACAGTTTCTCCTACATATCGGATTCCAAGTGCATAAAGTACTCTTTCAAACGGCACCTTCTTTGATTCCTCTATTCCCTTTAGCATATTATCTGCTGATTTCTCCCCTAACCTTTCAAGTTTTACCAGTTCTTCTCTTTTCAGAGAATATAAATCAGCAATATTATTAATAATTGCCTTCTGGAAAAGTAAATCAATCGTTTCAGGACCTATACCTTCTATATTCATTGCTCTTCTGGAAATGAAATGTTCTATTCGTCCTTTTATCTGTGGAGGACAATGCAGCTCATTGGGGCAATAATGATTTGCTTCTCCTTCATTCCTGATCAGCCCTGTACCACATACCGGGCATTTACTGATATATTCAACAGCCTTAGCATCTGCCGGTCGCTTTTCAATATCAACTCCTACAATCTTGGGTATAATCTCACCTCCCTTTTCAACAAATACAGTATCTCCTACCCTTACATCAAGCTTACTTATTATATCAGCATTATGCAAAGATGCTCTTTTAACAATTGTTCCTGCAAGTAGAACCGGCTGAAGATTAGCAACAGGTGTAAGTGCCCCTGTACGTCCAACCTGATAATCTATAGAGAGTAACTTTGTTGATACTCTCTCTGCCTTGAATTTATATGCAATTGCCCAACGTGGCGACTTTGCTGTAAATCCAAGATCTTTCTGTTTATTATATGAATTTACCTTTATAACCACACCATCTATATCAAAAGGAAGTTTTCGCCTTTCCATATCCCAGTAGTCTATGAATTTAATTACTTCATCAATATCTTTACATAATGATGTATATTCTGATATCCTAAACCCCCATTTCCCTGCATTGATAATGCTATCATAATGATTGTCCGAATCATCTCCTATAATACCATAAATATAAAAATCGAGAGGTCTATTGGCAACTACCGAAGAATCCAGTTGCTTAAGTGTACCAGATGCTGCATTTCTCGGATTTGCAAACAGTTGTTCTCCGTCTTCTTCCTTTTCCCGGTTTATTTTTTCAAATGTCTTATGTGACATTACAATTTCGCCTCTTACTTCAATCTCTTTAGGATAATCTTTCCCTCTTAATGTCAGTGGCACGGATTTTATCGTTCTTACATTTGCCGTCACATCATCTCCTTGAGTACCATCCCCACGGGTTACCGCCCTGACCATAACCCCTTCTTCATATACCAAACCTATTGCAACTCCATCATATTTCAGCTCAGTTACATAATCGAAACCATCACCTATAATCTTGCGGATCCTGTTGTCAAAATCATTCAGATCCTCTTCCGAATAAGTATTTG
>JAUZOY010000306.1 GCA_030706235.1 Bacteroidota bacterium
AATCCGGATCAATCATCTTAACTTCATCATTTGTAATTAATTCAAAGAAAACCTTATTCAAATTTACAAATCTTAGATACTATCTTGTTATAATCCTTACCTAATCATTCACCAATTTTTAATTTTCAATTCTAAATTGTCATATCAAATTTTATTACTATATTTGTTAAGCCAAAAAAGAGTTTTTTAAAGCTCTGAACAATATTTATTATTACAAACTAAAACAATTGAATTATGGAATTAAAACCTTATCTGACATTTAATGGTAATTGTGAAGAAGCCTTAAACTTTTATAGAGATTGTCTTAATGGAGAAATAGTTGATAAACAATATTATGAAAATTCTCTTATGCAGGTTCCGGAAAATTATAAAAGAAAGATATTGCATGCGAAAATAAATTTTGGAAATAATACTTTGTATATGTCCGACATAATGCCTGATAACAAACTAATTACAGGAAACAATATTTCTTTATCCATTGAAATGACCAACCTTAACTATATGGAAACCGTTTTTAATAAACTATCGGCAAACGGCAAAGTAACAATGCCTATCCAGAATACTTTCTGGGGAAGCAAATATGGTATACTGAGAGATAAATTCGGAATCAACTGGATGTTCAATTACCAAACGAAAAAATAATGTCTTAAAATACTATTCAGAATTATAATTTCCGGCTCAGAAGCATACTAATTAATATACTGCATTGACAGTGAAAATTATTCCCACTCAATTGTTGCGGGTGGTTTTGAACTTATATCATAAACTACCCTGTTGACGCCTTTGACTTTATTAATAATCTCATTGGATACACGGGCAAGAAATTCATAAGGAAGATGAGACCAGTCGGCTGTCATTCCATCGGTTGATGAAACTGCCCTAAGGCAGACAACATTCTCATATGTTCTTTCATCTCCCATAACTCCAACTGAACGTACAGGAAGAAGTATTGCTCCTGCCTGCCATACCTTATCATATAGTTCGAAAGTTTTTAGTCCGCTAATAAAAATATCATCAACTTCCTGCAATACTCTTACTTTATCTTCTGTAATGTCTCCTAAAATACGGATTGCAAGTCCTGGTCCCGGAAATGGATGTCGGCCAAGTATAAGATTGTCAATGCCAAGAACCTTACCTACCCTTCTTACTTCATCCTTGAAAAGTGACTTAAGGGGTTCAACTATTTTAAGTTTCATGTTTTCAGGTAATCCGCCAACATTATGATGAGACTTTATTGTGGCTGACGGACCATTTACTGATATAGATTCAATTACATCCGGATATATTGTCCCTTGTGCAAGCCATTTAACTCCCTGAATTTTATGTGCTTCTATATCAAACATATCTATAAATGTCTTGCCGATTGCTTTTCTCTTTGCTTCTGCATCTGTAATTCCACTTAGTGCATTATAGAATTCTTTTTTGGCATCTACTCCTACTACATTCAATCCCATATGTTTGTATGAATCGAGAACCATTGCGTATTCATTTTTACGCAGTAACCCGTTATCAATAAAAATACAATAAAGATTATCTCCTATTGCTTTACTTATCAATACGGCAGCTACACTTGAATCTACACCTCCGGATAAACCGAGAATAACTTTATCATTACCAAGCTTTAATTTCAAATCCTTTACTGTAGTTTCAACAAACGAATCGGGTGTCCATGACTGTGAACATCCGCATATATCTACTATAAAATTCTTTATAAATGTTAATCCTTCAAGTGAATGTGTTACTTCAGGATGAAACTGAATACCATAAGTTTCTTCACCTTTAATTTTATATCCGGCAACATGAACTGATTTTGTGCCGGCAATAATTTCAAATTCGTCAGGAACTGTTGTGATTGTATCTCCATGCGACATCCAAACCTGAGAATTGAGCGAAATATTCTTAGTCAATCTGGAATTGGGATCTAAACTTGAAAGATTTGCTCTTCCATATTCCCTGATTTTCGAAGGAAGTACCTTCCCACCTGCATAATCTGCCATAAGCTGTGCACCATAACAAACTCCCAACAGAGGAATTTTACCCTTGAATGATGACAAATCAGGTTTAGGTGCATTTTCATCACGAACCGAATACGGACTACCTGACAGTATTACTCCTTTCACTCCTGAGTAATCTATTTTATCAGCTTTGTTGAAAGGATGTATCTCACAATATACATTCAGTTCACGAATTCTTCTGGCTATAAGTTGGGTATACTGCGAACCAAAATCCAGTACTATTATTACTTCATTCATATTTTAATTTTTTATATCCTGCCAGCGTACGAAATACCTGACAGCGTTTAATCTTTTAGTATTCGTAATCCAATTCTAATTTATTCCTCAAATCATTAACATTAGGGTTCTTCTCAGCTAATTTATTAAACTTATCTTTGGGATTATAAAGTCTTTCCGTTACTTCAACATGTTTAACCTCAGCGGTTATTGTTATTTCTGTATTTTTAAGTTTTTCCTTAAGATAGCCAAGCAGATCAACTTTTTTTTCATTGAATTCATCCTGTTGTACAAGATTTTCAACACATACTCCTATATTAAAATTCCCTTTGAGTTGTGGTTTGCTATTTAATAAAGTACTTGAGAAACTCGGGCTATCCTGTGATATGCTTTCTGCATATTCTTTCCATCTTTGTTCAAGCATCTCAGCAGTAAATGCAGTAGTAAGTTTATCAGGTTTAGGCAAGTTTTCCTGCTCCTTCTGTGTTGGGTTTGATTTTATAAATCCACTTATAGAAACAGATTTTTGTGGAGCTGAATTAAATGATGCTTGCCTTACAGGTGGTTGGGCTGAAGTCTGATTTACAATAGTTGCAGGTTTGGGAGCAGCTGATGGAGGTAATGGATTATTTACCGGTACACTCGCACTTACTTTAGGCGGCATTTGATTCTGCACTGCAGGATTATTTTGTGCTGCAGGAACTTTTGGGGCCTCCTCTGCCTGAATAATATTATTCAGCCCATTATTTATATAACACATCTGGAGCATTGAAAGTTCAAGATGTATTCTTTTGTTTGTTACATTCTTATACTGTAAGTCACATTTTGATGAAATATCAAGTGCTTTAAGTAACATTTGATAAGTACAATTTGAAGATTGTTCTTTGTATTTATCTCTGATGTTTGCTCCTACTTCGAGCAGCTTAATTGTCTCAGGATCTTTACAAACCAATAAATTTCTGATATGCTCAGACAGACCTGTAATGAAATGATGAGCTTCAAACCCCTTATCAATAAT
>JAUZOY010000307.1 GCA_030706235.1 Bacteroidota bacterium
AGTTCCAGTAAAATTAAACCCATAACTTGCCGCAGCAGTTGTCGAATTCTTATATGCTCCTGCACTACAATCTGTGTTATTTGATGAACTCCATGATCCATTCAGAAGACCAACGCTAGAATTAGTTTCTTCTATGCGCTGCCAACCAGTTTCAGGAGATGTTAGTGTTTGTCCTACTGTTGCCAAATTAATTCACCTCTATTTTTTCAACGTTTTTAAATTGAGCCACATTAATAGAGGCTTTACCATGCGTACCATTACCAATAGCGCCTAAAACACTAATTGAATTTGTATATACAGTGCTTAAATACATTTTCCCATCTAAAGCAACATAAGTTGGATTGTATGTGAAATCAGATGCATCTGAATTATTAAATGCTTTAATCGATTGCACTTGACCAGTAGCACCAGTTATATATTTCATAACTGATGGTTGTATGCGACGATGTTGCGAATCACTTGTTACGGTATAAACTCTCGAAGTATTTGCTAAACTAATATTCTCATTATATTGAATAATTGTAAGACCACTACCATCAGAAGAAGCACTACCAATAGTTATCCAATCTAAAATATCAGCATCATATTTTTTAAGAGCATGAGGAATAGTGCTAGTGTCAATCCACAACAAATTAGCAGTTTTATTTGGCTCTGTAGCCTGAATAGCAATAATTAATTGATATTCAGAAGCATCCTTACCATTTAATTTATTAGAATCATTCGCTTTATCAATAACACCATCATCGTCTGTATCATAAACTGCCTTAGTCATATCGCCAGCACCAGATGTACTAGTTGTGACAGTGATGATACGCCCTTTAGAATCCACTTTAATTTGTGGATTACTATAAGTCCCTGGTGTTACGCCTGTATCAACTAAAACTGGTACAGAAGCCGAACCAGTTAAATCACCAGCAAGTTTAATAACACCTTTTACTGCATTAGTAGCATCATTAACATTACTTGTACCACCAGCAAAAATCCACGACGTTCCGTTATTGATATATTGTGTTTTTACACCACCATGCGTTTCGTCAGCAGTAACCAATACCCAATCTCCATTATTAGGAGAGGGGATACCAGATACCATATCAGCATATGTTGCAAATTCACCGACAAATGTCATTCCACTAGCTAAAGCATCTAATTGGGTTTGGATATTAGAAGTGACACCATCTAAATAGTTAATTTCAGTGATAGAAGCGGTCATACCATCTAAAGTCTCAGCAGAATCAACAATGCCATCACCGTTGCTATCATAAGTAGCCATATCTAAATAGTCACTTGATAGGGAAGCAAGTTGCGCTCGTTCTGAAGCTGTCATCATTACTTTAGTAGTAGTATCAGTAATCATACTAGCTGAATGAGTAGATGGGTGAGTATAACCTATTACAATACGCTTTGTAGTTGGATCGTCGGTTAATGTTAAATCACCGGATTTAATTAATGTTAAATCGCCATATAATTTATCAGTACCAACTGTAATAGTTGTTCCTGACGCTGAACCACCAATTTGATTACCATTATAAGTTAAATTACCATTTCCATCGTCACCTAAATCATCTAATACAGTTTGATTAGCATGTGCGCCTGGAGCAGATCCAGTAATAATTGCTGTTATTCTACCTTTGCTATCAACAGTTAAATTAGGATTTACATAATTTCCGCTAACACCACTAATAGTTTTAAGAGCAGGGGAGTCAGCAGTACCATCTAAATCACCAGCTAATTTGACAATACCTTTTACAGTATTTGATGCGTCATTGACATTTGTTACACCTCCAGCATAAACCCATGCCGAACCATCATAAATATATTGAGTCCTAGCACTAGATTTTGTCTCATCGGCAGTAATAATAACCCAGTTTCCTTGAATTGGAGAAGCAATAGCAGCATCTCGTGCGGAAACTGTAGCAAATTCGCCGATAAATTTCATTCCATTAAGGAGAGCGTTAATCTGAGACTGAATATTATCTGTAGCACCAGATAGATAATTAAGTTCCGTGATGGAAGTAACCATTCCATCTAATGTTTCCGCAAAATCAACGATACCATCATTATCAGTATCATAAGTTGATTTTTCCATGTCGCCAGTTCCAGAACCACCGGAACTCATGTCAGTCCAGTTAGAATTGGCAATTCCATTCTTCAAGTAATAATATTTCTGAGTACTATTTACATAACACATAAGTCCTTCATAACGAAATGTCGAACTTAAAGCATCACGAGAAGTAATATCAGAAAAAACATAGCGCGAATCAATAGGTACGTCAGCATTTAACTCAAAACCAGAACTAATCTTGATGCCCGTTGTCGATCACCTCTTATGAAAATCTATATGTTATTAAAAAGTTAGTTTGAGTTGTTTGATTTTTAAATTCATATACGGTATAATTTTGCGAAGTCGAATCAAGCATTGTCATAGAAACAGTTCTAATGGTGTAATCTGCTTTGATTGAGAATCCATTTTGATCAATGATGTCTGATAACGCACCATATGATTGAGGATAAGCAAAGTAATATACCTGACTGGAAGGGGATGTAGTTAATGATTTATTACCTTTAGCACTAATGTCTTTGGTAAGTGCTTTAAGTCCAGATTCATTAAGCCCTACAGATCCCACACCATAATAAAATGGGTAAACGAAAGTAAAAGTAACAGTATTGCTTGTAACAGTGGAATTACCATCACTAACTTGACAATTATAAGTTCGACTAGTATCCAATATGTTTGTATCAGTCCAAACTTGTGTTCCACCATTTGTAAATGGACTATTAACTATATAAACTGAACTATTATCACGTAAAAATGCTACGGAAGTGATTCCGTTAGTCCGTTTAGTAGTTGAAGCTGATAAAGTAACACTTGTTGCAACATTACCATATTCTCGAACACCACCAGATGGGGAGGAACTTAATGATACTAAAGGAGACATATATGGATAAAGAAGCATGTCGAACATTTCTTGCATTGTTTTTTTATTAAATGTTGTTCCTGAAGAAATACCACCAAAACTTGAAGGAGTGGGAGTAGCATTTGTATAAGTACCACCACCGCTTCCTGGAGTAGAAGGGGGAGTCGTATTAGTAAAATCTTCAGTTATTAAAATTAAACTATTTGAATAATCTTCTTGAGCTTTGAGATAATTTTCATATGTGTCATCTACGATATGAGAAAAAAATCGTGGATAACATATTCTACCGTCATACTCAACTGCGGCTGGGCCTAAAACTTTTA
>JAUZOY010000308.1 GCA_030706235.1 Bacteroidota bacterium
ACGCAAGGCAAGAACTAAGATTTACCGCAGTAGTAGTTTTACCGACGCCGCCCTTCTGGTTCGCAATAGCTATAACCTTTGCCAATTCATTCACTCCTCAGCCATTTCTTAATGCAATGAATCAGGATTACATCCTGAATAGTCATCCGGCAGATATTTTGCACATCTTATTTCCACAAAGCTGTCATATCATGTATGAAATCCAATAAATAATTAGATAAAGATTCTATATCATTTTTTCATTTATCATTCTGCCGAAATAATTCTTTCACATTATATTTACCCGTTCTATTTATCTAAATCATTATAACATAAAGTCATAATATGTAACAAATTATATTTAGCGTCTTATAGCCTTAATCAATTGAAAAGGAGTCAATTTCGTTTATTCAAAACATATCTGCCTTAAATAGATTATTTTATGATGAAATAAAGATATTTTATCTCCAGTTATCTCCTGTACTGCTTGTACATTAGCACTTTCAGCAGATTGTTCCACGTGAAACAATTTTAAAATGGATGAGGTAAACTTAATTATTTCGTAAACTTCTGAAATAAATATGGTTTCCATCCGGGTCACAGAAATGCATATTCTTTGCTCCCCATGGCTGAACTTTGGGCGCTTCTAAAATTCTTATTCCTAAATTCAATAATCTCAGGTATTCTTCATCAACATCATCTACTGTAAATGCTATACTTATATTCTCATTTTCATTATTTTTTACCTTACCATTATTATATACTGTTAATGCCGTACCTTCTTTTATAATAACCTGATGATTTTTATCATTGCACTCTTCAAATATTTTTAATATCTTCCTATAAAAATCAGCTATTTTGATTACATCGTTTGTTTCTATGCAAACCTCTCCAATTCTCATTTTAATACCTCCGATCGACTTCGTCTCAATGATTAAATTATATCAAATTAACATTAATAGTTGCTTATTAAGCGTTACTAAATTTATAAAACTCATCTACCGGCTGTTCTTCAAAGGCAGCAAGTCTTAAAAATGCATAATAGAAGTCCCTATTATAAATAATTCCAAACAATCTTTTTATTCAGATCATTATGCTGCCTCTAATTACATGTAACTTATTATTCACTTATCATCCATAATGCTTGTACATTAACGCCTCAAGCAGATTGTTCCACGTGAAACATTTCTGGAATATAGGCTTTTCATTCGAATATATTATAATATCAACTTTATCAAACAGGTGCTAATTATGTGGAAAACACTTTTTACTGCATTTTTGCTTGTGTTCCTTGCTGAACTAGGCGACAAAACACAATTATCTACAATGCTTCTTGCTTCGAAATCGGATTATATCT
Organism: Bacteroidota bacterium; assembly: GCA_030706235.1. Classification (GTDB taxonomy): domain Bacteria; phylum Bacteroidota; class Bacteroidia; order Bacteroidales; family GWE2-29-8; genus JAUZOY01. The sequence goes on from JAUZOY010000308.1 coordinate 1,337, forward strand.
GGCTTGTCTTTGCAGGTTCTTCCATTGCTCTTGTTCTGTCTGCATTAATCGGTGTATTACTTGGAACAACAATTAACAAATACATCCCCACGCTTTACATCCAGGTAGGATCAGGCGCTGCTTTTATATTAGTTGGTATTCTCTTGCTCTTTGGAAAACTTTAAATCATAAAAAAAGAAGGCTGATTTTTTATCAACCTACTTATTCTATCGCTATTCATCTTTATATTATTTATCAGATATCCAGATTTGTTACGTACTTTGCGTTTTCATGAATAAACTCTTTCCTAGGCTCAACCTTGTCACCCATCAGTATGGTAAAGATCTCATCAGCTGCTACGGCATCTTCCAATTCTACTTTCAGCATACTTCTTGTATCCGGATTCATGGTCGTATCCCAAAGCTGTTCTGCACTCATTTCACCAAGGCCTTTGTACCTTTGTATATTACATTCTTCCTTTTTCCAGTTGTTTTCTTTTTGGATTTTATCTACTTCCCTATCCGTGTATGCATAAAATTCATCTTTCCCTTTATAAACTTTGAAGAGAGGAGGCCTCGCAATATAGATATGGCCACTTTCCACAAGCGGTTTCATGTAACGATAAAAGAAGGTCAGCAGTAAGGTTCTGATGTGTGATCCGTCTACATCCGCATCTGCCATGATGATAACTTTGTCATATCTGAGTTTGGTAAGATCAAAATCTTCTCCAATTCCAGCTCCTAATGCTGTAATTACAGGAAGCAGCTTTTCATTATCATAAACCTTATCCAGTCTTGCTTTCTCTACATTGAGCATTTTTCCCCACAAAGGCAGGATTGCTTGAAATTTTCTGTCTCTTCCCTGCTTTGCAGATCCTCCCGCCGAATCTCCTTCGACGATATAAATTTCACATATCGACGGATCTCTATCCGAACAGTCCGCAAGTTTTCCAGGTAAAGTTGTATATTCCAACGCTGTTTTTCTTCTTGTTAATTCTCTTGCTTTTCTGGCAGCTTCTCTTGCTCTGGATGCCGTCAGGCATTTATCCATGATCATTCTTCCCATGGACGGGTTCTCTTCTAAAAAGCTTGTCAGTTTATCCGTAACAACGTTTTCAACTAATCCTCTGATTTCACTGTTGCCCAGTTTTGTTTTCGTCTGCCCCTCAAATTGCGGTTCCAGCAGTTTTACACTGATTACTGCGGTCAATCCTTCCCTGACATCTTCTCCCATCAGATTTTTGTCGTTTTCTTTCAGCATATTATATTTTCTTGCATAATCGTTAATTACTTTTGTAATTGCAGCTTTAAAACCTGTAAGATGGGTTCCTCCTTCAGTTGTAGCAATGTCATTTGCGTAACTGAAGATATTTTCCACATACATGTCATTATACTGCATCGCTATTTCACAGGTTGATCCATCTTTTGACCCTTCAATATAAATTGGCAGGTCATGCAATACTTCCTTGTTTTTATTAATGAACTGGACAAAAGATACAATACCGCCTTCGTAATGCAGATTCTTTTCAATTTTTGTTTCGCCGCGGTCATCAATAAGACGTATCCGGATACCTTTGTTCAAAAACGCCATTTCACGATATCTGTTAATCATTGAATCAAAATCAAATACAGTATCTTCAAATATTTCCGGATCAGGCAGAAAAGTAGTCCTTGTACCTGTCTTATCGGTATCTCCTATGATTTCAAGAGGAGTTGCCGTTTTTCCCCTTTCATATCTTTGCTTATAAATTTTTCCGTCTCTTGATACTTCAACTTCCATGTATTCCGACAAAGCATTTACGACTGAAGCACCAACTCCATGAAGCCCTCCAGAAACCGTATAGGCTCCGCTGCCGAATTTTCCGCCTGCATGCAGAATCGTATGTACAACCTCTACCGTAGGGATTCCCA
>JAUZOY010000309.1 GCA_030706235.1 Bacteroidota bacterium
AGTGCCACGTCCAATTAAGATATAGACATTTTCATTCTGTTTTACTCTTGAAGTGGCTAGTTTAGGCAAAAAACTCCGATTGAAATATATCCAATCTCCGCCTGGATTTGTACGAAGGTCAATGATTATGTGTGCTACATTTTCTTTGCGGATCAGGTCGAACATTTCTTTACAGAACTCCGCAAAAGGCTGATGCTCCGACTCCCGGCACACATTATACTTAAAATAAACAGTATTGTAATTAGGCAAGTATTGATAGGCATAATTTTTTGAATTCATCTCTTTGAGTTGGGATAGTGGCAAAGATATATTAAAATGGGTATCGTAGTATATAGTATTTAACTTTTTATGAGCCGGAAATGAAGGAATTTCAGTAGTTTCTTTTTTCCCATCCTTACATGAAAAAGTAAAACTTGCAACTTTTATATTTGAAACAACACCTATAAATTTTAAGACTTCTGGATTTCTTAATAACTGTGTGCTCTCTTTTAATAACCATTGTTTGTTTTCATGGGAAATAAGAGGCGCTAGTAACGCAAGGACTTGTTCAACTGGGACTCCATTAATAGTTTCCACTTTACTCCCGATGAGTTGTTCGTGTTCTTGGTCAGCTCCGGTTACAAATAAACCATCCTCCATCCAAAGAAAGTAAAGCGGGAATATGTAGTTAACCGGGGCGCCTATGGTGGTATGTGCATCCCCTATACGAGCAACTATTTGCTTTATTCGAATGCTAATAGAGAAACCATCTAAATTGATCAACATCATGAAATAGCTTGTCTGTTTCACGATTAAACTCACCTTTTGGAAGCATTGCTATACTCATATCTAAAGCCTTAAAATATTTAGCAAAATAAGATATATCCTCTCGCCATTGGTCTTTAGTAATATTTAAATTGGAGGCATATCCCACAAAGGAAAATAGACTTAATAAGACAAAGGAATAGATAAGTATTTTTTTCATGGAGTCTCCTTTAATTGGTTAGTGATATTCGTCGATTCTATTGTAAAGTAAACTTTAGCGCATGGAACTTTTTGCCTTTATATTAACATATTTTAACATCTAATTCAATTTTTACTTCTCTATAAATTGTTTCCTGTAATTAAACTTAAATAAAAAAACCTAAGGCAAACTCCAAATATAACCGATAATTATTTTGTGTGTAATTGGAGTTTCCCAGTTAGAATGGTTTTCCAGCAATTCCCTTGCGTGGACAATCAAACAAATTAGAAATATAAAGATAAGAATTCTGGGGTATCTCAATAAACTGTTGAAAAAGGCGGAAACAAACTTGGATGCAAAAATAATTAACCCATTTTTAGAAGCGGCGTTAAGTGTATTTGAACAAATATTAAAAACTACCCCGGAACGGGGAAAAATTTATTTAGAGATGCCTCCATTGCATGGTAAAGAAGTTAATGCGGTGATAGGTGTTACTGGGGGCATTTCTGGTCAAGTCATTTACTGTGTTGATACGGATACCTCTATTAAACTGGCATCCGCTTTAATGCCGGGAATGCCCATTAATACTTTTGATGAGCTTGCGCAGAGTGCAATCCGAGAGTTAGGAAATATGATCACCGGGAATGCGGCTACGAGGTTATTTGAAAATGGCTTTTCCTGCAACCTAACTCCACCTACGTTGTTTTTTGGAAAAGATGTCTTTTTGTCAACTAACGACCGGGTTTTAGTTATACCCTTGAAATTACCCCAAGGGGAAGTAACTATTCATGTGGCAGTTAAAGAAGATAATAAATAGGTTTAACATTCTTTAATCCTATATCCGCTAGATAAGGCTGTTCAATTTAATTAAGAACGGCCTTATTTTTTATTATCTTGATGTTTTAATCTCTTTTCATGACGATTGGAACTTTCAAATGTACTTTATGACGCATTCCAATTGTTAGAAGAATGAATCTATTGTATATTTATCTTGATGCTCATACTAGCGCATCTGAAACAGGTCGAATGACGGCGCTTTTCCTATTAAAGGGCTAATCCATCAGAAAGAGGATAATGCAAGGATTGTTTCAGCTTTGGGATATGTGGGGGATCCTGCGAGTTTTAATCCGGAAGAAGCCAAGAAATTGGTGGAAAGCTATGCTAAGGATGAAACGTCCAGGAGAAACTAAAATAGTTGAGGGATGTGATTAGGTTGAAAATAAAGCTTCTACTTTCTTTAATATGTTTAATCTTAATTATATCTAGTTTAACATTTGCAGAAAACAAGTCAGGGTTTACTCCTCAGACGTATTCCTTAGAGGATCTTCAAGCGGACTTTGCGACTTTTAAAGCTGCAATTCAACTTTACCACCCGAAACTATATACAAACCGCTCAGAGCTGGATCGTCTTCTTAGTAATCAGACAAAACTATTAAAAGATAAAATGACCGAACTTCAATTTTATCGTATTTTAGCGCCGATTGTCGCCAAACTTAATTGCGGTCATACCAACTTGCATTTATCGACGGAATATGAACACTATTTAAATATTAATGGCAAGTTCTTTCCGTTATGGATGAAAGTAATTAGCGATAAGGTATATGTTTATCAAGATCCTTTTGACACTGGAATTCCGTTAGGTGCAGAGATCACAGAGATTAATGGAAGGCCAATGGGAGGGATTATCAACACCTTATTAAATAATATCTCGGCTGATGGATCGAATCTTACTCGTAAATATTACATAATTACCAGTCAGTTTAACGGTTTGTATTATTATGTAGTGGAAACTCCAGATGAATTTACGGTTAAATACATTCACCCATTAAGTCATCAGGTAATTCAAACAACAATCCAAGCTATCTTAGGAGAAAAGATTACTCAAAAATACAAAAGTCAACCTACACTCCATCTTTACTCTCAACAATTTGAACAAAACTACGCGGTATTAACAATTCGTTCTTTTGCATTTTACGATGAGCCGTCTACGAATAAATTTAAGGATTTTATTAATTGTTTTTTTACTGAACTTCGTTCAAAAAAGATAGAAAACTTAATCCTTGACCTACGTAACAATGGTGGCGGCAGCCCTGATTGTTCTGCCTACCTTTTTTCTTACTTGATTCATTCACCTCAACCCTATTTTGATAACCTTAACCTTTTATATCCCGAGTTAATAAAACCAATCCCTCTTGCTAAGGATCATTTTCAGGGAAAGTTGTTTACATTAATTAACGGCGGATCATTTTCTTCTACCGGTCATCTATGTTC
>JAUZOY010000031.1 GCA_030706235.1 Bacteroidota bacterium
AGACCGCATTCTCCTAATACTAATCTTTTCTGAAGTTTATAGAATGGTATTTCATCTGTTCCTTTATTTCTTTCGTGAGTTACAGGATTTTCATACAATAAACGTGTAATTATTCTATTGTTTAATAATGTTTCATTTACTATTTCTTCTACATCAGTTACTCTGACCTTTGTATATAATATGTTCTCAGGCAAAATAGTTAATAAAGGACCTTCAGCACAAAAGCCCTGACAACCACTTCCAGTAAGATGAATAAATGATTTATTAGTATCATCATGTTTGTCAAGTTCTATTTTAATATCAAGTCCTTTTAATTCAGCCTTATTTTTTAGTTCTTCATACACATTCATTGAACCATTAGCCAGACAGCCGGTTCCTGCACATATTATTATTCTTCTTGTGCAATTTTCAATACTCATTTTGTATTGTTCTGATATTTTTTCTAAATTTACAGTATTCATGTTATCTCGTTTTTAACATATTATTAAATCTTTTTAGCATGTTACGCTTTCCTGTTCCATAATTTCATCAATAATGCGTTCGGCTTTTTCTTCTGTTACCTGACCGAACACTTTGTCATTTACAACCATAACCGGAGCTAAACCACAAGCGCCTAAACAGGACACTGTTTCAAGAGTAAATAACATATCGGCAGTAGTTTTTTCTCCATTTTTAAGCCCTAACTTTTTAGTAACAGTATCAGACAATAATGTCGATCCTTTAACATGACAGGCCGTTCCATCACATATTTTAACAACAAATTTTCCTTTGGCTTTTAATGTAAAGTGTGCATAAAAAGTAGCTACGCCATATACTTCAGCTACCGGCATCTTTAATGCAGTAGCTATATAAACTATAACTTCTTCAGGCAGATAACGATATTCGTCCTGAACCTGCTGTAAAATAGGTATTAATTTGGATTTATCTGAGTTATTGTTCTCAACTATTTCCAATACCTTTTCAAATTTTCTGACTTCTGCATTCTGTTTCATGGTATATTTATTTTATTGTGTTCTATTGATTTTGTATTTTGTTTATTATGACTGCCAGATTTGAGTATATTGAAGTATTTTCAACAAATATTCCTTCAGGAGCTTTAATAATAGCCGGTGTAAAATTCCAAATTGCTTTTATTCCCCACCCTATCATCATATCTGCTATACTTTGAGCTACTCCTTCAGGAGTTGTAATAATACCTATTGCAATATGCATACGCTCTATCATATTTCTCAATTTATCTATCGGCAAAATTTCAACACCTCCGATTTTACCTCCGATTTTTCTCGTATCGTTATCAAATGCAGCTACAATTCTTAATCCGGTATTTTTAAAACCTTCATATTTTAATAATGCCGTTCCAAGATTTCCCGCCCCTACCAAAAAGGCTAAATCATTACGATTATAACCAAGAAATTCTTCCAGATAATTTATTAATACAGGTACACTATAGCCAATCTTTGGTTTTCCAGAAATTCCTATATATGCCAGATCCTTAGTTCTTGTTGTCGCATCAATCCTTAAATCTGATGCAATATGAGGGGCTGATATATATTCCCGACCATCGCTTAAAAAATTCTTAAGATAAGACAGGTACATTGGCAACCTTCTTATTGTAGGTTCCGGTGTGCTACTTACAATTTGTTTTTTCGTTTCCATTTTCTATGATGATTTTATTCAGTATTATTTATTACTGTTTTACAATTTATTGTAAAAATAACATCTTTTGTAAAACACTGTGCAAATATATAAACGATTATTTTAATAAAGAATTATTTCTTTATTAAAATTTTTAAAATATTTTCTATTTTCGTGTTTTACATGCATTTAGCAGAAATATAAATTTTTATTTCTGTTATTATTTTTTACGTAATAGCGAAAATATTATTTATTAGGATTGATTTTGGGTAGTACTTTTCAATCTTCACATTGAAATTCAGAATTCCAGAAAAGAGGATCTCCGCAAAATATTTGGATTTAAAGTATGTGGCTAAAGCCGGATTTTGTTTATTTTATTTAACCGTCAACTCAAGCTGCCGGCGATTTTCTATTAATATAATGACTATTCTTTTATAATCACATCATTAATATCACGACGATAGGAATATGGCAAATGAGTAGAATAGCCAAAACGTATTAATAACAAAGGCACTAAATTGTTTAATTGATATTCATGAACAAGCTTTTCACGAACAAACGACTCTTCGCAAGGCATATTTGCATGTGAATGGCGGAGATTCATTCTTGTAGATTTTAGTCCGAATCGTTGAAATGCCTGACCAAGCTTTATCCAATGTTCAGTGTCATTTTTTTCAACCATAAAAAGAGCAAAGCCTGCTGAATTATGAATAAGCTTTTCCCACCGCTTAGTCTCGCTTTTAGCGGTTATAAAGTTTTTCATTAATAAACTTCCTGCAAATCTTCCAAGATCCGGAAAACCCATTGAAGCTGTCCACAATCCATCACCTTTTTGCATCGCTTCTTTTTCACTAAAACGAATCCAGTCTATAAGTTCGTTAAGATAAGACTTATTATTGAATTGTAAATTGACACCTTCTATTATATAGTGACTAAGGTGCTCTATTTCCGTTTCACTTTGAAATAGTTTTACCTTTACCCATTCATTTGAAATATTTTCAAAAAGTTCATCCAAATCTTCTTTAGGAACTTTCCTGATACTATATTCATTTCGTGTTACTTGCCTTTTACCTATCAAATCAAACAGATCTGTTTTTGTTACTTTCGCATTCTCATTTAGATTAATTCGGATTATCACATTATTCCCATTGTTAATCATTTCAACTTTAGTTCCGTAATTATAATGGGAAGCTGCAATAAGCATATTTTCCAATGCACAACCTAAACTGATATATAAGGAATGATTATCATTATCAACTACAGATAAAGCTCGCGTAAAATCAGGAAGTATTGAAATACTATTTTCATCTATTTTAAATTTCCAGGGCTGAGTATTGTGTCCTGATGGTGCTTTCAATGCACATTTAATAATTTGCCAAGTAAAACTCTCTTCTATCATGACAGTATATTTTATTTAATTCTTTAATTGAATAGAAAATGAAAGAGGATACAACCAATTCATAGGTTCCATTTTCATCCGTCAAATTCTATGCCATTAACTCAGTCTAACACCATAATCATTTTATTATACTTATTATTTATCAAATACCTACCAAATAATTTTTAAACGAAATAAATAAGTCAATAGTCTTTGATTATTCATTTTTTATTCGTAATTGTTACCAACAAGCTAAACAATAAAATTATGTTTTCCCGTAATAATACAATGCTTTTAATTTATACAAATTGAACTCATGAGCCTACTACAGGTGATCAGACATGAATATTTATTTAAACAAATAAACCATCTTCTATAAAATTCAAAACTATAACCTATTATTAATCATTTAAAAAATTTAATTTATGAAGAAAATATTTACTTCGATGACAATGATTTTTATCTTACTGACATAAAGATCATTCATGAATAGAAACAAACACCACACAAACTAATTCAGCTAGCAGAAATATAAAAATTAAATATTTGTTTTAGAAGTAAAAAAATCCTGACAAGAGCTAATTCCTGTCAGGATTTATACATTTGAGGTTTCGAGCGGACTCGAACCGCTGTAGAAGGTTTTGCAGACCTCTGCCTAGCCTCTCGGCCACGAAACCTTGTTTGTTTTGCAAAAGTAATGCTTATTTTTTATATATAAGAATTTTTTTTAAAAATTTAATCTCTTTTTGTTTGATAATGTTCCTCTATATTCATTAGATAATCTCTGAGTTTATTCAGTAAACCTACAGGAGAATTTGAAAACGAAAACACTTCATAGTTATCATGATATTCATTGAAAACGCTATTGTCATGAAATTTTTTGAGGTAATTCAATAAATTTTCTTCATCTGAGTATTCTACTGAACTTTGCTTATTCTTGAGATATTGCAATATTCTTAAACCATCAATTTTTTCTTTAACTGCTCTCACAAACCTTTCTTTACTGTTTTTATGAGTATTCCTCATAGGTTGCCAGAATTTTGGTGGTTTGAACTTTGAACTCATAAATTCAAGTACCGGAGTTTCAAGATCATTTTCGAAAAGTTCAGGCAATAAATCATATGTATAGCCTATCTCATCAAAAAATCTATAATCATAAATCGGATAACTTTTCCAATCACCTTCGACTCCTTTCTTTAATGCAGGACCTGTACCAAAATCTACCCTGTCAGATATTCTTCCTGCAGGATATACTCTTTCCTTATTCCAAATAAGCAATTCTCCGGACTTTGCAAGTTTCTGAATAAAATAAAAATCTTCACCACTATTCTTAGGTGAAATTCCCCCAATATATCTGTATCCATTCACAGGAACTGCCATTGCAGAGCCTAGAGCAGTAAATGCATAAGGTGAGTTTATCCGGTGCATATTTATCGCATAATACCTCATGTATATTTCATAGCGCAGAATTGCCCTGTCTAAATCTTCATCGCCGGTAAGTTTATGATAATATGGAACTGAAAGTCCTATTGCCTTGGGATGATTTCTAAAGTTGTCAACTATAGTTTGAAAATAATCTATAGAAAACTCCGTATCAGCATCAAGACTTATTATAATATCATCATTCAGGGCAACTCTGTCTATCTTTTCCATTACATATTGCCGTGCAAGACCGACACAACTCTTGGTGCTGAAGTCCCATCCGTTTCCCTGACCGGCTTTATCCAAAATAACTACTTTTATATCCTCAATACTTTTCAGATATTCAATAGTCTGTACATTATTCCTGCAAATGGCTATTTTGTCTTTTTCAGTCCACCAGTAATCAGGCTGATTTACACATACCCATAACTCAAAATTTTTATAAGTTTGTTTCTTTGTGCAATCTATAAATTTTTCAATATAACCGGTTTCATTTAGCACCGGTAAGGCTATATACAATTTTTCTGACATTTATTTATTTTTCAACAACGCTAAGCCACTTTGTGTAGCTAACCAAACATAATTCATTTTATCTACAATTACCTGGTTAATAAAATAATCAGGCACTCTTGAGTTTTTGGGAGTATAACTTTCCCATTTATTATCATCAAATCTGAAAAGCCCCTGCATTGTGGCAATCCATTTAATATTATTCTTGTCAATTGCTATTGAATAGCTTGTATATTGCGGTAAAGGTGTATTTGTATTATCGAATAATATCCATTTTTCTCCGTCAACTTTAATTATTCCTCCAAAAAAAGCAACCCACATTTTACCTTCTTTATCAAATACTACGGAATAAACTGTATTTCCTGTTAATTTTGAATTTTTTGAATCATACAGATTAAATTTACCATCTTTAATTCTTACAAGACCTTCATCAGTTGATACCCAAGCAACACCGTCTTTTGAGAAAGTGATATTATTTATATTATTGTTTGGTAATGCAGAATTTAACTTATTATAAGTAATCCATTTACCATTTGTACAAACATTTAAACCTTTTTCTGTTCCTACCCACATATTACCTCTCTCATCAAAATTAATGCATGTTACATGTATATCAGCAATTCCTGAATTTTTAGGATTATAATTTATCCATTCCCTGCCATCATATCTTGACATTCCATGATATCTTGATCCGAACCATTTATTACCTTGCTTATCAAAAGCAATTGAAGTAATAAATATATCTGGGATGCCTGAATTAATAGTATCAAAGATTTTGAAATTAATTCCGTCAAAACAAACAAGCTTACCCCCCATAAAACAATCGCCCGTTGCAAACCACAGATTCCCATTATTTTCACATGCCATTGTTTTAATAAGATTATGAGAAACTTTCGAATTTGCAGTATCATACACAATCCATTTTTCAGATTGGGAATAAGTCATTAAATGAATAAATAATAATAAAAGTATAGTAAAAAAAATCTTCATAATTTATTCAAAAGTATAATCAAGTTTCTTTGCAATATCATTTAACATTTCTTTATCATAATTTGCTTTAAGATCATTTAGTGCTTCTTCTCTGCTGATAACACCTTCTCTAATAAGCTTACTCATTTCGACATGATAATGAGTATATCCGTAATCTCTCATAGAATTATAGACTGAAATAAAATTAAGCGTACAATTTGTTGAACCGTTAGGGTAACTAACCTTTGGAACCTTCCAGTTCAATTCCTTCTTAATTATATCAATATAAACTTCCGGCCCGAAGGGAAGAAACCAATGCGGAGAAATGACTATAGATTTAAACCTCTTATTTGCCCTTTTTAGCACTTCCTCCATACTTTTGGGAAAATCTTTGTATTTGGGCATATCTTTAAGTTCATTATTCAGAAAATCTATTGTTGCTGTTGCCATTTTTTTAAACTCAGGTTGATGTATATTACAACCACACTTGGACAACATTCCGTCATTAGTTGACTGTCCCTTAGTCCAGCCTGCAATTATCATAGGTATCTCATATCTTGCTGCCACATCAAATGCAAGTTCCATATACCATATTGAACAAGGATGGCACATAACTGCTTTTGATCCTGATTTCAACATTCTGGCAAAAAGATCTTTCATGAAATCAGATTTGAAAAACATGAAATCTACACCAAGTATTTCAACTGCATTTCTGATGTTCTCCATTGCTTCATCTGTTTCAAAACCATGATCAAAAGTAAATGCAAGTGGATTAAGGTTATAACGTTTCTTCATATAATAAAGCGAAGAAGTACTATCCTTACCTCCTGAGCACATTACAAGACAATCATATTTCTGTTTGCCTTTATATTTGTTTATAATTTTCAGAAAATCCGTTTCGAGTAATTTGTTACCCTCCTCGAATTTCCTCATATTATCATGCTGAATACATAAATTACAAATACCATCTTCATTAAGATAAATATCAGGTGTTGCTTCAGGCATTATACATCTTTTACATATTTTCGCCGATTCCATAACTTAATTATTTACTAAAATTCATAATTTTCAACTTTATGAACGTTCAACTCTGATTACCAAACGCCAGCTTCCGTCAGAATTCTGTTCAGTACTAACTATCTTATATTCATCCTCATCTTCAATTGAAGGTGGAACATTTTCAATCGGTTCACCATCATCCAATATTACTTGCAATATTTCACCTTTATCCATTCCGGCAAGTTTTATCAAAGTTCTTGCAGAATTCTGCGGACAAGGCACCCCTTTCAAATCAAGCGTTTCATTAATTTCCATTTTATTCATACTATTTTCTCAAAACTATGAACTTTTACTTATCTCTTCAATAGCATTTACAGTTATTTCCAATTCTTCCTTTGTAGTCCATTTACTCAGACTTATTCTTACAGAACTATGTGATTCTTCTTCCGAACACCCTATTGAAAGCAAAACATGACTCGGAGTCAGCACAGTTGAACTGCAAGCTGAACCTGTTGATATAAATATATTCCTTTTGTTTAACTCTCTGAATAACTTTTTTCCACTTAAATTTTTAACCAAAATATTAATATTATTACAAAGCCTTTCATCACCCGTAGGACCATTAAGGACAATACCATTATTTTTACAAATTATTTTATCAATGAAATAGTCTCTCAAAGAAGCAATCTTTTTTGAATCATTTTCACTTGCTATTTCAACTGCTTTTCCAAAACCTGCAATAAGAGGAGTATTATATGTTCCCGGTCTCATATCGGATTCCTGTCCTCCTCCATTTAATAATGGAGTAACCCTAACTCCTTTTCTTATATATAAAGCTCCAATTCCTTTGGGTCCATGCACCTTATGTGAATTTAATGTAGCTAAATCAATATTATGTTTATTTACATCTAAAAGCGTTTTTGTAAAACTCTGACAGGCATCTGTATGAAAAAGTACTTTTCTTTTCCTACATATTTTTCCGATCTCTTCCAAAGGTTCTATTGTTCCTATTTCATTATTTGCATGCATTATTGAAACAATAAAAGTATTTTCATTGATATTCTTTGCTATTTCTTCAATATTAACAAATCCATTCTTATCAACCGGAATATAAGTCACTTTATAGCCTACCGTCTGAAGATATCGACAAACTTCCAGTATACTTGGATGTTCAATAGATGAAGTTATAATATGATTCTTTCCGGATTTTAAACCTAAGGTATTGGCAACGCCCTTAATTGCAAAATTATTTGATTCAGTTCCTCCTGAAGTAAAATATATCTCCGAACATAAACACCCTATCTTATCTGCTATTATTTTTCTTGCCTTTTCAACTGCTATTGACGACCGTACTCCCGATTTGTGAATTGACGATGCATTACCGTAATTTTCGCGCAAATATGAGATTATTACATCAATTACAGATGGATCTACTTTTGTAGTAGCATTATTATCCAGATATATTTCCATATCAGTTCTTAGAGTTTGTAAAGTTCATAAAGTTCCTTAACTTTCAACTTTATACTTTCAACTTTTAACTAATCAAACCCCGGCATATATGAAAGAAACAATAACTGCAGGACCTATATAATATACCAGAAATGCAAGAATTGCAAGGACAATAAGTATAGGAGCAATAAAATAATACTTATGTTTTTTAATAAGGAAAAACATTTCCTTTAATATAAACTTCACTTTATTCATATTAATTTTTTTAAGACTGATTCATACTATTTTCCAGGGTCGCATTATAGTCGACCGCTTTTTTCCAATAACTTTTTTCCTTCTTAAACCCTGGTTTTATAAACTTTCTTTTAAAAACAAGTAAAATCAAATATGTAATACCAATACCAAAAAAATATAAAACAGTAAGAAGAATTGTAATTAATATCTGTTGTACAATTCTAATATAACTATTTATAAATCTTTTGAACTTCACCTAATTATATATTTAAAAACTAAACGACACAATAATTCATTTATTACTAAAGCACAAACTTACATATATTTTATTAAATGAAGTATTTTTTAATTTGAGATTAGTAAAATTAAAGTTACTAACTTATAAAAAGTTAGTAACTTCATTAAAAATTGTTACAGTTTAGAATACTATTTGTTTTCTTTTCTGAAAAACTCCTGAATAATTTTCTATTTTTTTTCTTTGGGATAAATAAGAGTAACCGAAGTATAGTATAAATATCTTTTTTTCTGTGAATCAACTATATAAATTCTACATGGATATACGCCACTTTCTACCAACTGCTTAGTATTCATCTCACGTCCATTCCAGCCGTTATTTATATCAATTGATTCAAAAATTACTGCACCCCAACGATTAAATACAGTCATTTCAAATTCAGTGATACCAGTACCACCTACCTGGAAGATATCATTTTTTCCGTCTCCATTTGGAGTAAATGCATTAGGTATATAAATTGTATAATCAGGTTTAATTATTACATGTTCGATAGCTGAATCCACACACCCTTTATTATAAGCATAAATCTTAACATAAAAGGTTCCTGTATCTGTAAATGTATATTTAAAATCATCTGTTCTAATGCTATTATCCCATAGATACCATATTATAGAATCATATATACCCGTTGTTTTATTATAGAAATTAACATCAGGATTAAAAATTCCTGTTTGTTGAGGATTAACACCTATCTCAGCTTTTGGAATACTATAAACCAATATATCTTTACATATTTTTGAAGAACACGATGAAGTAATTGATAAACAAACATTATACTTCCCGGACTTAATAAATTGATGAGAAGGATTCTGCACCGATGATGTGCCTCCATCTCCAAAATCCCATGTATACTGTGCACCGTTATTTAATCCTGTAGTATCTGTAAATCTGACTACCATTCCCGGACATCCAGAAGTTGTATCACTTTTGAAATATGCATTGATACCATTCAGTATATCAATACTACTGTTAAAAGTATTACTACAGCCACTGTCTTTTACAGCTAATGAAATTTGTTTAGTTCCTGTATTATTACCCCAGTTAATTTTAGGTGGATTCTGTGAACCAGATGCCGCAGGATTTGCTCCTTCAAACTTCCATGCATATGTTGCAGAACTACCTGTTTTACCAGAAAAAGTAATTGTCACATCCTCATTTATACATGCTGACTTATTATTTACAATACTTCCTGTTGGAGACTGTGTAACAACAATTGTATCATTGGTTGTACCTATACATCCATTGGAATCTGTTCCCTTTATTGTATATACAGTCGTTTGAGTCGGGGAAACCTTTATTGTTTGTTGCGAAGTTTGTCCCGTCAGTGTATTATCAAAAGGGACAGAATTCCAAACATTAGTTAATCCTGCTTTCGAACTTAGTGTTACGCTATCTTTATCCAATGAACACTTATGTTTGGTCACAGAAATTATTACCGGATTTGGATTTACTCTTACCCAAACTCCATCAGTTGCTGTACAACCTGATAATTCGGCTGTAACTATATAATATGTATCAATAGTAGGATTAACAGATATATTTGTTTTTGTTTCTTTTGTACTCCATGAGTAATTACCATTCCCTGTAGCATTTAATTCAGTTGAATTTCCATTACAAATTGATACATCCTGTCCTGCATTTGCAGATACTAATGCAACTGTAATAACAACACTCGCACTACTTGTGTTTCCTCCTTTTGTGACAATAAGTGTATATGTAGTAGTAACTGTAGGATTAACAATAATCGTAGCAGTAGTATCTTTAATGTTTCCTGTACTCCATGAATACGAACCTCCACCTGTGCCGGTAAGGGTGACAGGCTGAAGCTTACAAATGGTCTGATCTTCACCGGCATATGCTACAGGTGGCATAACAATAACTTTAAATGAATTTGTAGCAGTACAACCATTATTAAATGCAGTTAAAATATATGTACATGTTAGAGTAGGTTTTACCGAAATTTTTAATATTGTATCCCCAGTACTCCATTTGTAAGACGTAGCAGTTCCTGTAATTGAAGGAAGCAATGTTGCAGGCTGACCCGAATTAATTGTTTTATCAGGTAAACTATTTACTACAGGTTGTGTTATTACCTTTACGACTGCGGTATCTGCTGCAGAACAATTGTTTTTATCTGTAACAGTTACAACATAATTTGTAGTAACAGCAGGATTTACACTTATTGATGCAGTATTTTTTTTAATATTCCATAAATATGTACTACCACCGCTTGCAGTCAGAGTAACAGAACCATCATAGCTACATTTATTCACATCCGGTCCTGCACTTGCTTTTGGAAGTGAATTAACATTAACAATTACTGAATCCAAACCATTAAAGGGACAATCTGTATTTACACTTGCAGAAGTTATGGTTACATAATATTTTGTTGTCGTAGTCGGAGATGCTACCGGATTTGATATTTTCACATTACTTAAACCTGCTGCAGGAAACCATGAATATGCTTTTCCGCCGGTAGCAGACAAAGTAGCACTACCTCCTTCACATATTGTCTGATCTGCTCCAACACTTGGAGGTATACGAATTCCGGTTTCAGCCTTTATAGTATAATCACAAACATCTCCACTTAAACCATCTACCATAATATAATATTTCTGTCCCTTTGTAAGATTTTGAGATGATAAATATGGTACATTTATATTTAAAGTTTTGCCTGCATTACTATAATTACTAGCACCAGTAGTATAACCGATATCCGTTAACAAAGTAAATTTATTGTTTATCAAAGAATAAACAGCAAATTGAATTCCCTGCTTACATGAATTAGAAACAGCAACATTAAAACTTGCTTTTGTAGAATCCGCTATAAATGCCAGCCATGAATTGTTATTAATTCCTCCTGAAAACGTTTGACATGAAGGGTCTAAATTTCCATCACATAAATCATCAGGATAATCAGGAGTATAAAATGCACTAGTTGTTCCACAATATGCATTAATGTTGCAAATTACCGGAGCATTTTCAAATTCATCACTTGCAGGTAAATTACCATTACAACCTGTCGGAGTTGCATCAACTTTCATTTCCCATCCCAAATCTTTAACATTATCTCCATTTGATTTAAATCTAAATGTCATACAAGATCCTGAAGAATAAGCAGATGAATATTCACAAAAACCTGATATAGCACCAATCAATGGACTATTTACATCTGGGCCATCATAAATATATAGAGAATCTCCTTTGTTTAAAGAATACCAATAAGTATATTCTTGATTAATATAATCTATTTGAGTAAGCAATACCCTAATATTTGAATTAGTGCTGGAACAAAATGTTATAGTATAATCTTCATTATCGCAATAATTATAATATTGTCCATCATCACTTAAACATTCATTACTACTAGTAAAAATACCACTTGACAGATTTATCGTTTTCCCATTATTATCTTTTATGTTATATTTAGTTTGACAGAACGCACTTATATTACTAATCAACAAAACAACTAACAAAGCTGTTATTTTAAAACTAATACCAAATTGGGGGCAATTAAACATAACCTTAGTAATTACTATCTCAATTATATTTTTTTAATTATTATATTAGGGTATATTTCTTAATTAATCTAAATTAAGTTTATGACCCATTTTTTCCTGTTTTGTTTTTAAATACCTTTTATTATAAACGTTAGGTTCAACAATTATTGGAACATTTTCAATTATTTCTATTCCATAACCGGCAAGACCTGTTTTTTTAATAGGATTATTAGATATTAATCTGATTTTGTTAGCGCCGAGATCTTTCAATATCTGAGCTCCGATACCATAATCCCGTTCATCAGGTTTGAAACCAAGCTTGATATTAGCTTCGACAGTATCCATTCCCTGATCCTGAAGGTGATAAGCTTTCAATTTATTGACAAGACCTATACCTCTGCCTTCCTGACTCATATATACAATAATCCCTTTCCCTTCTTTTTCAACCATCTCCATCGACATATGTAATTGGGTACCACAGTCACATTTGCAAGAGCCAAATATATCTCCTGTAGCACAAGATGAATGTACCCTTACAAGTATAGTTTCATCTTTTTCCCAAGTTCCTTTTACAAGAGCGAGATGCTCCTGGTTGTTGTATATATTTCTATATGCAATTAAATCAAATGTACCCCATTGAGTTGGTAACTTTACTGAAATCATTCTTTCAATCGAACTTTCATTCTTTACCCTGTATGCAATAAGATCTTCTATTGAAATTATCTTAAGATTATATTTTTTAGCTATTATTAACAATTCAGGTAATCTTGCCATTGTCCCGTCTGTATTCATAATTTCAACCAGAACACCAACAGGTTCAAGTCCCGAAAGTTTTGCCAGATCAACTACAGCTTCTGTATGACCTGCTCTTACAAGTACGCCGCCATTTTGTGCTTTCAAAGGGAATATATGTCCCGGACGAGCAAGATCTTCGGGTTTTGTATTAATATCTGCTAATGCACGAATAGTTTTATACCTGTCCATTGCAGATATTCCTGTAGTACATCCATGACCCAATAAATCTACTGACACAGTAAATGGAGTTTCATGTGAAGAGGTATTTCGTAATACCATTAATTCAAGATTGAGTTCCTTACACCTTTGCCCTGAGATTGGGGCACATATTAACCCACGACCATTAGTAGCCATAAAATTGACTATTTCAGGTGTTATTTTTTCAGCAGCAGCTATAAAATCGCCCTCATTCTCTCTGTTCTTATCATCGACAACTATTACAACTTTCCCTGCCTTGAAATCCTCTATTGCTTCTTCTATTTTATTAAATTCAGATTGCATCCTTCTTACATCTTTCAATTAGTTTGCAAACATAGATGTATTTTTACAAAGTAACGCAATTTTTCAAATAAAATTTCAACAATGTATTTTATATGTATAATTTACAAACCGATACCGATAAAAAATCTTTTTTAAAAAAAAGACAATATGTTATCCATATTGTCTTTTTAGTTTTTTTATGAATCCTAATATTCATCTTCATGGAAGAAAAAATCTTCCTTTGTGGGATAATCAGGCCAAATATCATCGATACTGTCGTATACATCACCTTCATCTTCGATTTCCTGGAGATTTTCAATTACTTCCGCAGGACATCCGGAACGGATGGCAAAATCTATTAATTCTTCTTTGGTTGCTGGCCATGGTGCATCTTCAAGTTTCGAGGCCAATTCAAGTGTCCAATACATAATATCCTAACGTTAGTTTTTTAAATTTTTTGCAAAAGTATAATTTTTTTTGAATAAAACAAAAAATAATAAATTATATATATAACTGCAAATCAACATTTTATTAAATTTTATTTTTCAAAATAAAATTTCTTACTGCAATTTTGCTTTAGAACTGAAGGAATATGGATTTATTATACACTTTGAAAATTATAATATAATTTTACGAAGGATGATGGTATTAATTTTTACTTTCCTCTCCTGCGAAAGGGTTTGGGGGTGAGGGCATTTTACTTAAAAGCTTTCTCATCCAGAGCATCTGAGCCTAATTTAAGCCTTTCAAAATATTCCGGAACAGATTTTCCTGTAAGCTTATCTATAAATAGTTTTGCAAGATACTGACTAAGCATGAACCCCTGCCCTCTCAAACCGAGGAAAAGTCCGAGTTCAGGATCTATAACCATTTTAGGTTCAGTATAATATCCTGACCAGGTAGCCTGAATACCAACTGATGATATTTGTGGTATCCAGTCGGTAAAAGTTTCTGAAACTATCTCTAAAAATTCCTTTGAATTTGTTTTCAGATCCTTTGCTGCTTCAAGAGTTTCCATTGCTGGTGAAGCACAACCTATAATCTGCCCTGTATACGCAATCTGCTGACCATATACTGCCAGAAATCCCTTATATACCCTCCTGTCTATAAGCATATCCAAAGGTTTTCCTTCTATACCGAGGTTAGGCATACGACGTGTAATAAATGCCTGATGTTTCACAGGATAAAGGCCTGTATTGATACCAAGCTTTTTAGCAAAAGAATTACCGTTTGCTCCAAGTGCATTAATAAATACATTTGTATGATATTCAATATATTCATCTTTATTTGTTCTGACAAGGACTATATACTTTCCGTTTATCTTTTTCAAATCAACAATAGCTGTATCATCATAATACTTTCCTCCAAATGATATTCCAATATTACGTAAAGCATTTATAACCTTGCCCGGGGTTGCCTGCCAACAGTTGTATGTCCTTAGCGCAGCAATATATTTTGTATTGTTTTTATTGAAATAAGGTGAAATATATTTGTTAAAAGATTTAGAATCTATCATTTCAGCTTTCTGCCAGGCCATTGACTTTTCAAGATCCTGATATGATTTTTCATCATGAGCAAAGTTAATATAATGAGTAGGATAAAAATCTATATCGAATTTTTCAGAAAGCTCAGTAAAAATTTCAAGGTTATGCATTGCTATATCACTGAGCTCAGGTAAGCTGAATGCAGGTCGTCCGGCGCCAATATTACGCCATGAAGATCCAACACCATCATTTATCAACACAGGAGAAAGGCCTGCTTCTGCAAGATATCTGAATAAAGAACTTCCCCCCATTCCTCCACCGGCAATCAATGAACTTACTTCAATCTTTTTAATCTCTTTTTTATTTATATTCGCAATAATTTCTTCTTCCATATTCTGTTGTGGATACAATTCTCCAATTAATATCTGATTGGAAAGCGGAGCACGTGGAGTTGACCCACCTACCACGTCAATGCCTATAATTTTCAATTGATTGCGAAGCCTTTGAAGACATCTTTTACCACGACATGGCCCCATACCAAGATGAGTATTATGCTTTATTTCATCCACTGTAATGTATTTCCTGTCGCCTATTAAATCGATAATTCTATCAAGTTTTACATCTTCACAATGACATAAAAACACATCTTCAGACACTTCTTCTTTATATCCTTCAAATTTCAGCAGTTCAGGATAATTTTCTTCCAGAATAAATCCTCTTACTGCAAGCATATCATTTTCCGACATGTTTCCGGCTTTAACCATTGCTATATTAGTAAGATTTTTCTTCTTTAGTATATTATGAATTATCCCATTACCGAGTTTTTTACCATTGTTATCGACAAGAAAAACTTTTACTCCTTTTTCAGTAAAATTCTCAAAAGGAAGATATAGCATTTTTTTAGGAATATTGTATCCAAAAATAGCCAATCCCGGACATTGATAAACACAATCCATGCAACCAATACATTTATCAAAATCTATCGTAGGAATTGTATCTGTTGAGTGTTTTGAAATTGCATCATGAGTACAGGCAAAAACACATGGATTGCAAGCAAAACCGTATAGGCAATCAATCTGCACAAATGGTTTTGCCATCCTTTCTTTTGTTGGGTTTAAAGGTTTGTCTGCCACTTTTACAGGATGTTGCTGAGAATCCGGAAATTCCTTTGAAATTGACAGATACTCTTCATAATTAACTTTCAGATTAAGATCCATTAATATTTCATAAGCCACCTGTGTTCCTCTGAGGACTGCACTGGTACCCTCACCTATTCTTGTTGCATCTCCGGCGCCAAAACATCGTCTGCCAAACATATTATAACCTTTTATGAGAAGAGCATCATCAGGCATCAGTCCGGTACAAATGTTTATTGTATCAATACCACGAATTACCTTTTCAGTTCCCGGTACCGGTTTAAAGTCAATACTTTGAGCAATTACGGCACCTTGGATGCCATCATAATTTTCATTTGGAATAGCTTCAATAATCTGATGAGAAAGAATCACAGGTATTCCGAGACGTTTTATTCTGTTTGCCTGTACCGGGAATCCTCCTTCCTTCGGCAATGCTTCAATTATAGCTTTTATATTAGCACCTGCCTGAATTAGCTGATAACTGGTCAGATATCCTATATTTCCGGATCCTATAGTAAGAACATTTTTACCCATAAGAGTCTGCTCTATATTCATCATTTTCTGAATTACAGCAGCTGTATACACTCCCGGAAGATCATCATTATGAAAAGAAGGGAGGAAAGGAACTGCGCCGGTAGCTACAACAAAATAGTCCGAATCGATGAAGAATATCTCTCCGGTACGAAAATTCTTCACAGCAGTACGATTACCATCAAGAATATCCCAGGCTGTACAATCCAACATAATCCCGGCAGTATTCTGACCGGCAAGCATTTTAGCTATTTCAAAGCCCCTCATACCTGCAAATCGCCTCTCTTTTTCAAAAAAGAAAAATTGATGAGTCTGCATTAAAAACTGCCCGCCTAATTTCTCATTGCTGTCAATAACAATATTATCAACATTAAAATAATCCAATTTTTCTCTTACAGCAAGACCAGCAGGCCCTGCACCTATTATAAGTACTTTAGTTTTATACACTTTGTTATTCCGGTTGTTTTCATATGAGATAACGTCAGGAACAAAATCTTTTTCAATTTCTCTAACTTCTTTTACGCCATTACATTTAGTAATACATATTCTTTTCACATGACCATCAACCAGCATTTCGCATGCACCACATTTTCCAATGCCACACTCCAAAGAACGCTTTCTCCCTGAAAGACTATGACTATGAACAGGATAACCAGCCTGATGTAAAGCTGCTGCTATAGTAAAATCTTTTTCACCTGAAATTTCTTTACCATTGAATATAAAATTAACTCTTTCGTTATGTTTTATTTCTATTATCGGATGATTTTCAATCTTATACATTACCACTAATAAATAAAAATGCAATAATTATTATATTGCAAACTTAATATTTTTTTACTGATAACAAATTAAATCCGAACTCAGACTTTGGGGTCTTACAAAACAATATTTTCAGAAATAGTTTGTTTTTATTTAGACCTGATACACTCTACATTATATCTTATATTATGAATTTGGCTTTCCCGGTCTTATTACTGGTATTAAATCTTATGGGTTATTTGTCCAGACAAATGTATTTCATTGATGATTTAAAAAAAACTACAAAACAGAACATTACTAAAACTAATACATATAAATCAGACCGATTATTATTTTATATTGGAAAATCAACAAACAAAAATATTGTTGCTTACTATATAAATCTTCTTCCTGATGGCAGAATAAATTCTGATGAGCCAATTCATCCCTGCTGGAAGTTATATCAAAAAGGACAGGAAGGAGCTGAATCTGAATTATCTTTTTTACAGCGAAAATTTGCTTATGGCATTGAATGTAAATCTATTGATAAACAGAACAACAATTATGTTGCAAAATTAGTGTGCTATAAAAGAAAGAATATTTATCTGAAAAAGTTAAATAAAGAAAGTAACTACAAAGCTTATATCGAAATAAATTCCCAATTAGCTGTTCTCAATAAAATATTTATTACTATTGATGGTGGATCATTACTTTGCCCCAATATTACAAAAATTGAAATCTCAGGCCAAAATGTAACTTCCGGTTTAGAAGTTTCTGAAATCATTATTCCTTAATATTTTCCCTTTTCATTAAAAATTTCGAACAAAAATTTCATTTGATACGTAATAAGCAAACTTTTTAATTGTATC
>JAUZOY010000310.1 GCA_030706235.1 Bacteroidota bacterium
CCCAATGCATTCAAAAATCTTTGAAGGTCGACAATTTCAGGTTCTTTTGCTGCATTCCTAATGATTGTAGTTCCTTCAGCCAAAACCGATGTAAAAATAATGTTTTGTGTTGCTCCGACACTTGGAATATCAAGATGTATATCTGCGCCAGTAATTTTATCAGCTCTTGTGTCCAAAAAACCGTGTTCCTCGATAATTTCAACACCAAGTTGTTTTAGCGCTTTAATATGTAAATCAATGGGGCGTAGTCCAATTTCACAGCCACCTGAATGTTAAATAGCATGGTAAAATGTGTAATCATTCGCTGTAACTCTTGATATTACACGTTTTTTGAATTACGCATAATATTAAATTGATTCAAATTTAATAAAATCATTATTTCATATTATAATAATTTTATTTATCCCTCTAAGCAAGCTATTCCTTTTTTGCTTTAAATATAATCTCTAGTCCATCTCGTGACATTATACCAATACCTTCTGTCATATCCAAATTTATCACAAATTAACCAACATTCTGGCATTGTTAACTTGCCATATTGTTTTTTTAATTCTTTAGCGTATTTAATCATTCCAGACACCCATATATTTCTTACATTTATATATGGATTTCCCCAATAATTTGCTATGTTTTTGATTCTCCTTAATAAAGTTTGCTGTTTTAGTTTGCCAGTTTTTGTTTTACCACAGGGTCTAAACACATATTCCGAATTCGCGAGTGGCAAAAAATTTATTGTAACGTCACAATCTTGCCCGTTGTTCTTATAATATTCCTTTTCTGCTATGGCGTCTTTAATTAATTCCATTGTATCATCTTCAACTATTAATTCACGAGTATCACCATTGTTTCGTGTAAGGATAACTTTGTTGTCATTAGGAAATACATCTGTTATTTTCAAGTTTTGTATCTCTTCTATTTCTTCTTTGCCCCTTGCCCCCTCATATATTAATGCAATTAAAGCTCCGTCTTGTGCATTATTTAACTCTAGAATATTCTTATAATATTGTTCAAATGTAGTTATATACTTTTTTCTCATCGCAAACTTATTAACATATCTTTTAAGATCTTTTGGGCTGTATGTAGCCGCCCAATTGGTTTTTGTATCAACAAATCCGGCGAAAAAATCAATATATTTTCTTATAATAGATACTTCAGATATGATTGATAGTTCACTTGTAGCTCCAAATTCCGCAAATAGTTCATTTAATTCACTTCGATTAAAAGCATAAATATCTTTTTTTAGTGCCGTTTCAATTGGAAATGCTTTTTGTAAAATATTCCTATAATATTTTTGTGTATTGCCTGTATATTGTTTTAAGAATCTCTCTTTTAATTCTTCGTTATAAAGTTTCTTTTCTTCTAATGTCATTCTTAGGGCCTTCTCTCTTTAGTTGTTGTTTTTAACTAAACTATCCTTACGATATTATTATTTTATTTTTCTAATTAAAATAATTACAGATATACTGCTTAATAGAATTAATTTTATTTAGCAGTTAAAAATACTAAGGTAAAACTCTTAACATTTCTTTATATTCAGGTTCTTTTGTATTCATCCTTTGTTTTAACTTATCTTCATTTATTAAAGTTAATACTCCATCATTAAATTCTAAACAATCACTATGATTTTCAATTATATATTTTGATAAATGTCTTGGAAACCCTACATTTTGAAGCTCAATAATTCGTTTATCAGTCGTTCCATACTCCAAAAACTCTGCCCAATTTGCTCCAGCATTTTCTTCACCAAGCTTTTCTTTAAGTATCAGATAATAATTCAAAAAATAATTCTTTAATTTGAATCTTAGAATATTATCAATATCAGAAATCAAGGAATTAATTATTAAATTAATTTGTCTTTTGTCCCCCTTTACAAAATATTCATTACGATTTGTATCCCATATTTGACCTTTATTTTCATAATATTTAATCAGGTTTATTATAATTTGATTTAAGGGTGTTGAATTCATCCAATTACTCATTAATCTAGAAAAGTACTCTAACCTTTCCCTATATTTTGCCATTGGATTATGTCCTCCTGATTCTTCTTCTGCCCAATTATACTTATCAAATAAAACATTTAAGAATTTAAAACATGTAATATAATCAATATTTTCAGGTAGTATATATTCAGATAAATTATCCTGCTCCCAAATTTGGTTTTGATATTCTGCTTTTATAGTAGAGGAGAGTATTAATATTTTTTCTGGTATTTTGTTGAGTTTATCAGATGTCTTTAGTAAATCTTTCGCCTGACTATTCTTCTTAATGAAATTTGACTTTAACACCGATTCATCCTTTGTAATTTCATGAATTAAAGCAATATTTGCATAGTGCTTCCAAATATTAATTTTTTCTTGAGATGCATTTTTATCTGTAAAAACTTCGTTTTTCAAGGATTTACCTAAATTTTTATAGAAATTATCTTGACCTTTTATTAGCAACGGTTCTATTTTCTGTATATTTTTGTTCTTTACAACTTCCAAGTCTTTATTTATATTATCCCAGCGGTTTCTCTTATTCTCTATTCTTGCACATATTATATTACCAGATAACTCCTTAGTCAATCTACCAGCTCTACCTGCTAGATTCCAAAAATCAATATCTGTAAATTTTGATGGTCCTATAGCATTACTCAATATAAAAATATTTTTAGCTGGCAAATTTACTCCTTCTAATAATGTAGAGGTGCAAAATACATAATCAATTATTTTTTCCCTAAATAATTCTTCAATTCTTTCACGTATCCTTTGTGGAAGTCTTCCAAAATGGAAAGCTACCCCCTTTTTCAAGCAATCAATTAAAAAGTAGTCTTTATGTATGTACTCTTTTATTAACCTAATAAGTTCATCTATTTTATCACTTTCCTTATATTGCAATGTTTCTGCAAATCCTATGGCATAATTAATTGTATCTCCAACAGTATTACAATAAATAATGTTTTTACAATTTGAGCCAAGTTTATATAACCAATCGTTAAATTTTGTAGACTGAAATTCTTTTGAAATAGGCAAATTTATTTCCACTTTAAGATCTGAAAAATACTTAATGTGGCCATCTATCAAATCTAGGAAAAATCTATTTTGAGAAACTGGAGATTCTTTTATACTCATAGTTTCGCTTGTGCTTTTTTCAAATAACTGCAAGAATACTTCCGAATTTGGAACATTTGGAGATGCAAAAAATAATTTAATGCTTTTTC
>JAUZOY010000311.1 GCA_030706235.1 Bacteroidota bacterium
ATTTCGGATGGGAAATAATTAAATACATTTTTTGTGGAATTATTACATGTCATTATCGATCCCGTTATATCTGTTGTGATCACACAATCAGACATGCCATTTAAAATAGAACTGATCCGTTTTTCATTATACGAAATTTGATTTATATATTCTTTGATATTATTTTTCATCTTATTAAACGAATACGCAAGTATCTTAAACTCGTCATTTGTATTGAAATTAATTTCTTCTACATTAAGGTCTGTAGCTGCTAGTTTATTGGCATTATCAGATATTTTGATAATTTTATCAGCAATTGCGCTTGTAAACGCCAATAGAAATATGATAGAAGCTATTATAGTAAGTACAAAGGAAATGCTAATCACTATCAACATTATATGGAAACCATTTCTTATATCTCTGATCAATTTCTGCGAATAGTTCAGATCAAAAGACATTAATTGCTGTATATTATCTTTAATTAGCGTAGTGGTTTCTGTTATATCTTCTTGTTTAGCTTGTCTTACCTTGAAATCAGTATCATTACTAACTAATACATCAATGTCATTTATGTAATTATTCAAAGATTTTACGGTTCTTTTCAATATTTCTATTTCAGAGCTAATTTCCAGATTATTTGTGTCATATTTTATGGCATTAATATTTGCGTTAATTTGTGAAATTTCGTCTTCCAGACTTTCTTTATTAAATTTTTTTTGCTCCGAAATATCGAGATAAATTTCTTTGTTTAGCTTGTTTAATGGCACATGGATACTATTATAGTAGGTAAAATTTGTGATTACCTGATTGTATTGAGAATTCAAATAGAAAGAATAGACAATAATAAAGAGAAAAAACAAACTCATAGTAACAATAATAATCAAATATGATGAAATCAACTTTTTCTTAATTGAATTGATATGAAGTAGTTCTTCGATTAAAAATATATTTTTTCTAAGTACATTAAACAATTTTTTCATACTTATCAGCTCTTAACCATAATTAACGTCTATAAAAAGATTATCAGAATATTCTAATATTTGCGATAAGGTAATTCTTTTGCAACATTTTCTTTAGTAAAGATTTTTTCAACAGGAGTCATTTTTCTTGGAATAGTTTTTCCTGATTTTAAATTAATAGCAGCCTTTATTATATCTGGTCCCAGAAGAGGAGTACATTCTACAGAGACATTAAGTTTTCCTGTCTTTATTGCTTGGAGAGCTTCTTTTTGTCCATCAATAGACAGAATTAAAATATCTTTTCCTGGCTTTAAACCATATTCTTCTATAGCTGCCATTGCGCCAAGCGCCATCTCATCATTATGAGCATAAATTACATTAATTTTACGTCCATATTTCTTTAAAGCTGCCGAAACAAGATTTTTTCCTTTTGCTCTAATAAAATCTCCATGAACAGACTCAATTATTTTCATATTTGAATGCTTAGAAATAATTTGGGCAAAGCCTTTTTTGCGGTCAACCGCTGGAGCCGATCCGGTCAAACCTTCAAGTTCTAAAATATTTATTTTCTTATTACTTTTTTTAGTGTTATTAACAAGCCACTTAGCGGTTCTTTCCCCTTCTTCCTTAAAATTCGAACCAATAGTCGACACATAAAGAGTCGGGTCTTTTATTTTAACCATTCTGTCACTAATAATAACCGGGATTCCAGCATTTTTAGCTTCTTTTAAAATACTATCCCAACCACTAACAATTATAGGAGGAAATGCAATCACATCTACATGCTGAATAATAAACTCATGCAATATTTTTATTTGTTGTTGTTGGTCACCTTCAGCATTTTTGAATATTAATCTTACTTTTGCTTTTTTCGCTGCCTGTATTACAGAATCTGAATTTGCATTTCTCCAGGCTGATTCTGAACCAAGTTGAGCATAGCCAACAATGATTGGAGGATGCTTTGAAAAATCACTTTCTGACTTTCCTTGCTTAACGCATGCTGCTAAGCCAGTTATTGTAGAAGCGATTATTACAAACAAAAATAAATTAGACCATTTTGTCATTAAAAATCCCCATACGATCTATTGATTTAATATTATCACTTAGCTAACAAAATTAGAATCTGTAATTAATTTATGCTGTTTACTTAAAAATTCAAATATCAAGAGTTCCAATACTTCTTACCGAATTTGAAGAAAAAAAAATAATAATTAATAATAATGTTATCAATTATTATTAAAACGTTTAGTTAAGAAGGGAAGTATATGACATTAACAAGACCAAAAAGGAATTTGATCAAGTATATTCTTTTAAGTATGCTGGTAGTTGCAGCACCATTTAAAGGTTTTGCAAGTACAACATATCAGCCTCTTTCAACAACGGATTTTGAAACAGGACAAATACAAGGTTTTGACACAAATTATGGAAGTTGGTATGTACAAGCAAATACCGGGGATATAAAGATCACAAGTGCGCCTGGAGGAAAAGGCGGTAATGCTGCATTAGTTTCAATCAACAAATCAGAAAACTATTCTAATGTTGCTAATGGAGTTCCACGAGCTGAACTCTCAAGTAATGTAAAGCTATATCTGGGTAAAGACTACAATCTGTCCTGGAAAACTTATATGCCTACAGACTTTCAGTTTGATAACTCAAACAATAGAGATCAATTTATGCAAGTTCACCAGACATCTACCCAGGGCGATGGCGAACCACCTTTTACTATAGGCCTTGCAGGCTCAAAATATTATTATAGCTCATATTTTGGAAATCCTGTTGTTGTTAATTTTGCAGATGCTTCAGGAGATAAAGGCAAATGGGTAACATGGAATCTACACTATGTACCTTCAGCAAATTCAAGCACAGCAACTACTGAAATTTCCAAAAATGGACAATTGGTAGCAAAATATACAGGGCAAAACGCTTTCTCCGATGGAACAGGTTATTTAAAGCTCGGTATTTACAAGTGGGACTGGAACAATGTTGCTACAAATGTAACCAACAGATCCATTTATTTTGATGATGCTGTTATATCCCAGGGAGCTCAACAACAAACTGTTAGTGCAGTACCTGCCTCACCATCTAATCTAACGATGACAAACTTAACTAAAGGAACCAGTACCGGTAATTATTATGTGAACTTAAAATGGCAGGACAATTCCAATAATGAAAGCGGATTTAAAATCTTGCAATCAATAAATTCCACCTCAAATTTTAATTTTATCAAATCACCTGGTGAGAATAGTA
>JAUZOY010000312.1 GCA_030706235.1 Bacteroidota bacterium
AATTATGTGGGTTATCGATTAACATTTGCAATGCTTATAGTGGTAAACTTTTTCTTTGATAAAGAGCTAAGAATAAACAAATACGGTTATTTATGGGCATTTGCTCTACCTTTATTATTAAAAACTTTAGCCTTTACTGCATCAAGAGGTGCTATACTCTGTTTTTTTTCGGGATTATTAATCATAGGAATGCTTTTAAAGACAAAATGGTTTATTAAACCTATAATTTTTTTACTTTTCATTGCGTCTATCCTTTTAGCTTTTTCTATTCTTGACAAAAACCCTGTTTTTCATGAAAGGTACCTGAAAACAGTTGAAGGTCATGATACTGCACACAGAATGGAAATATGGGAACGACTTTCTGATTTGTTTTATGTTAATCCTATTATGGGGATTGGTGAAACCGGCTATAATCAATCTACAATTGAAATATTCGGGAGGGTTCGTGGCTCTCATAATGTATATATAGAAATTTTGTTAAAAACTGGTATTGTAGGTCTTTTTACATTCTTATTATTTATATACAGTGAATTAAAAAGAAGCATAAATTCATGGGCGAATGAAAGTAAACCTTTTCCTCTGGTGATGCTTTTTGCTATTCTATTCCTATTTACCAATATTCAAGGCCTTTACAATAAATCTATATACTTGTTTTTTGCTTTGATTCTCGTAGCCAGTCAAACCTTCAAGAAAGAAATAGATGTTAATTAAAATTTTAGCAAAATCAATATTATTTTTTTTTAATGGTTATGAAAGTTTGATGATGAGAATTTTTAAATCATTATTTAAAAAATGTGGAAAAAATGTTTATTTCTCTCCCACGAAGTCTTTGTTTTCTTATGAAAATATTTCTATTGGAGATAATGTTTACATTGGTCCGGGAGCTGTTTTCCTTTCCTCCGTCAGTTATATTAAAATAGGCGATAAAACATTCTTTGGACCAAATACAACTATTGTTACCGGAAATCATAGTAATTATATTATCGGGAAATTAATGGCTGATTATCAACTCAAAGATAAATTACCTACTGATGATGCCCCGGTTATAATTAGTAACGATGTTTGGATTGGTACCGGCGCGATTATTCTCAAAGGTGTAACAATAGACAGAGGAGCCATTATTGCTGCGGGTGCGGTGGTCACTAAAGATGTTCCACCGTACGCTATTGTTTCGGGTGTTCCTGCGAGATTAATTAAATTTAGATGGAAACTTTCTGAAATTATACAACATGAAGAAATGCTTTATAATAAAGAAAATAGAATTAATGAAGAATTGTTAATTAAATATGGTTGTTTGTAAAAAAATGGATAAAAATTCAAAACCTGTCATAATGACCCAAGTATTAAATCCTGATAGTCTTGGAGGTACAATGACAGTCTTTAATATTTATTTTGGTTCTGCTTTAAAAGAATCTTTCGAAATTGTTCCTCTGGTTCAGAGTAACGCCCGTTTAAATTTCAAACAAATACGTTCATATTACAGATTTATTAAAACCATTAATCCTGTATTAATTGATGTTCAGGGTGTAAATATTGAAGTTCTATCTGTTTTGATTGCAGCAAAGCTTGCCGGAATCAAAATTGTAATGGGAGTGCACGGAATGTATAGTGATCTATATGAAATATCTAAAATCAAAAAATGGATCTCCGCATTTATTACTGAACCTATATCTTTTTACCTAGCAGATGGAGTCTATTGCGTTTGCGAATTTGCGACAAGAAGGAAAAAATTCAATAGGTTTACCAGACACATGCTCGGTTATTCATATAATCCAGCTCCTGATTATAGTTCTTTCGACAAGAAGTATATTAGAAATGAAATGAGAACAAAGTTTAATATAGATCCTAATATTGTTGTTGGTATTGTGATTAGTAGAATTACTTATGATAAAGGATTATCCTTTTTGACTGAAGCATTACTGAAATTAGGGAAAAACTGGCCTTCAAATTTTCGTGTTTTTATTGTTGGTGATGGTCGGTACATGCAAGTTATGAAAGAAAAGTTACAGGAATTAATAGAAGAAAGCCTGGTTATTATGGTTGGGTTTCAAAAAGAAATTCATAAATATCTATTTTCCTCTGATTTTTTTATATCACCTTCACTTCATGAAAATCATTCATTATCTCTTTTAGAAGCTTTGGCTGCCGGATTGCCATTGTTAGCAACTAAAGTTGGAGGTAATCCCGAAATCGTATTAGATGGTGAAAACGGTAAATTAATTTCATCCATGAGTTCTGAAGAACTTAAAGAAGGAATAGAATTTATGATTTCCAATAAAATTAAATTTAATACAATGGGGAAGAGATCTTTAGAAATAGCACAGTCTAAATATAATGTAAATAAATGTGTAGCAAGGAGAAAGGATATCTATTGGGAAATGATTTCCAGATAAACCAAGTATAAAATGAACTTTGAAAATATAAAATCTATCTTAGTTGGATTATTGAAATTCAAATGTAAAGTTCTAACTTTTATCTACTGCCAGATAATAGGACTCAAATATAACTATACGTGGCAATTTTATGGTTTGCCAGTGATATTCAAACCCAGAATATGGGTCAAAGATAGAAATAAAAGTATAGTTATAGGCGATAAGTTTATTGCAAATAGCAGATTTTCAAGTAATTCAATCGGAAGTTTCCAACCCGTATTTCTGAATGCCAGATTTCCACAAGCTAAAATTATAATCGGTAATAATGTTGGAATAAGCGGCTGCACAATTAAAGCTATGGAATTGGTTAAGATCGGGGATAATGTATTGATAGGATCAGGCGCATTGATTTCTGATAATGATTCTCATCCATTATTCCCTGGGGATAGGAAAGATGAAACAAAAATAAAACATAAACCTATAATTATCGAAGACGATGTCTTCATAGGAGCCAGAGCAATTATAAATAAAGGTGTGACGATAGGCAAAGGCGCTGTTATTGCTGCAGGGGCAGTAGTTACAAAAGATGTTCCACCTTTTATGATTGTCGGGGGAAACCCTGCAAAAATAATAAGATCTCTCTTGTAATATGTTATATATTTTAGTTCCTGTATTTAATCGGATTCAAAGTACTGAGCGTTTTTTGGCCAGTTTAAAAAGACAAAGTTATAAAGACTAT
>JAUZOY010000313.1 GCA_030706235.1 Bacteroidota bacterium
ATCATCATCCTTAAATTCAAATTCTGACATTAAATGGTTATTTTTTTCGGAACAATTATTTTTACGACAAAGCATTCCTAATAAAAGAAAAAGAGTTGTAATGCGCTGTTGCCCATCACATAAATGAATATGATTTATTGGGTTTTCAAAGCCATAAATTACTCCAAGCATCATTTCTTCTTTATTGTTTTCAAACCCATTCCATAAGGTTGATACAAAACCGGAAACTAGTTCCACTTTTTTAGTATCATTTCCGTGCTTTGGGTCCCCCCAACAATAATCTCTTTGTAAATCATCCCTGATTTACAAAGAGATTATTGTTGGGGGGACCCAACAATAATCTCTTTGTAAATCAGGGATGATTATTTTTTTATCTCCTGAAAATAATTGACTTATTGTATTTCTATCTCCAATTCTTAATGTTGTTGTCATTGCTTTTAGTTTTTGTCTAATGAATAGGTTTCGGAGAATGCCTGAATAAATTCTGCCTTCTTATCTCTAATGGTCTTCACAGACCACTCTGTTTCAGCAAAGGCAGATATTGTATGAATTAATTTCATACTTTCCAGAATATTTTTCTTTTCACCTGATGATAAACCTTGAAAGAGAAGTTCTTTTTTTACTTTAAAGTCTTTAGCTCCGAATTCGGAATTATCATTTCCATAAAGTAAAAAAAGATTACCGATACAATGTTCAGTACATTCATCAAGGAAATCTGTTCTGTTTAAGTATGTGTCATCAGGTTTTATTTCTTTATCGTCAGTACAGCGTAGGAATTTTCCATCAATTTTTTTGTACACTTTAGATTTAGGATGGACATGTTCTAATGATTTTGCAGACCAAATGTTAAAATCGAATTTGCGATTGAATTTAGACTCAATCTCTATGTTTATACGTAGTAATTGTCTAAATACGTGAATTTTACAATTTTTTCCATCTTTATCTTGATCATTGTATACATCTGGTTCATTCAATAATCCTTTTACTTTTATTGCTTTTTCACTCAGTTTATCTTTTTTCTCTGACTTTATATCTTCATAAGCAGCATCAATAAGCATGTATTTAGCATAGAATTGAAACTTGGTTAACATTTCTTTATTGTCCAATGCTTTATTTCCTTTATTGCCTAATGCCATTACAATAAGATCAACCAACGCTTTCCTTTTTTCTGAACAACACTTTAATATTAAACCGAGACAATTATAATATTCTGGAGTATTATACCAATCTTCAAAGGTTTTTTGAAGTTTTCGTATTTCTAAGAAATTGTTCTTAGCCTCCTTGGTGTCTTTTAGAAATTCCTTTTTGAAAGCGTTAAAGGTTTCTCTAACTCTCTTTTTCTCCTGTGAATAATTTTGAGCTGATGATTTCCAATAATAGAAGTATTCCAAAAGCAATCCCATCGGTTCTCCATGTGTGCCAAA
This sequence comes from Bacteroidota bacterium, assembly GCA_030706235.1. GTDB lineage: Bacteria > Bacteroidota > Bacteroidia > Bacteroidales > GWE2-29-8 > JAUZOY01. The sequence goes on from JAUZOY010000313.1 coordinate 1,425, forward strand.
ATAGTTGGAGACCTCTTTATCGTTCCACCAATATAACCATTTATCCCATTCACGTGCATATTTGCTACGCAGCAAATTTATTTCCCATTCTTCACCTATTTTATCTTTTATTTGTTTTAGAAGTGAATCAATATCGTTGCCTTTTACTTCATTCGACTCTATTTTTTCTCTTGATGATTGACTGAGAATGGCAGATTTGATTAATTCTTCAACTTTCATCTCTGCTTTTTGTCCGTTCATCATTTGAAAAATGGTGGTTGCATTATCCTGATTTATGGGAATATAGAGCATTTTTACATGGTCGAGCAGATATTCTGTAAATATGGAGAGTAATTTTTCTGAATTGAAATAAGAATCAGGTGTGTATTCTTTGCATTTTAATTTCAAAGGATTTTTTTGAACGTCTTGAAAAAAATTATTCCAGCGGGTTTGAATCGTGTTTATTGCCTTTTTGAAATAGAAGATATCCTGACGGTCAGAATTACGATCAGGTGTTTCAATGCAATATTCAGGAGATGATAATATTTTTAGATATTTATGTGATTCCTCGCGAATATCGTAAGAAATAACAATATCATCATTTCTTTTTATAAGGCTTTCCAAGCCTCCTGTTTCTTTATTCAAATAACTTAGCAAAATAAAAAGTGTAGTAGTACGCTGTTGTCCATCAATCAAAATGGTTTTATCACCTTTTTCTACAACAGTAATGCCTTGAAGAAAGTATTCATTTAAATCCTGGCTGAATGCATTTAACAGACTTTCCATAAGCACTCCAACAGCTTCTTCTCCTTCTTCATTATTCTCTCTTTTACTAGGAACCCCCCACTTGTATCCTCGTTGGTAATTAGGAATTACAAACGTATGGTTACCTTCAAAATATTCGCGAATCGTTTTTATTGTACTTTCACTCATAGCTTAGTTATTCAAATGTTTTAAGAAAAGTTCTGCACATGCTCTGGCATCACTTAATGCATCGTGATGATTAAGTGGAATTTTGTAAGTATTGCACAATGAGGCAAGATTGTCATTATAGATTTTATAAGTGCAGTGTTTTTCATATTCAGGCTCAGAAAGCCCATAGTATTTAAGTGTTGTACTCAGTGCATTGAAGTCGAAACCAAAGCCATTATGAGCAACCACATGCTGTCCTTTTATAAAGGGTTCAATTTCTGGCCATGCCTCTGCAAATGTCGGAGAGTTTAAGGTGCGTTCCGTTGTTATTCCATGAACTAGGATATTCATATAATGATAATAATTATCGGGTGGTTGAATCAAAATATTCCTTTCTTCGATTATCTGACCATTTTGCACTCTTACCAGTCCGACCTGGCAAATGCTCCATCGCTTTCCGTTAGCTGTTTCAAAGTCAATTGCTGTAAATGCGTCTATCATCTTTAGCCTGTTTATTGATTGTGTTCAAAAATATGATGCACATACGCCAATCTATGTCGTTGGTGTTGTTTTTAATATTTTAATAGATTTATTAAATGCAGGAGAACGACAGATTTAAGCGAGAGCCCTATTTTGCCGACACCCAATGGAAAATTAAGATGTATTAAGATTAGAAAGATGTCTTATTTTCATGCTGTCTAATTTATTAAACTATGATAAAATTAACAATGCTTTTTTGTAAGAATTTATCTTATTTTATACATCTTCAAATACATTTAGAATCTTATATTC
>JAUZOY010000314.1 GCA_030706235.1 Bacteroidota bacterium
TGGAAGACATAACAGATTCTCCCTTCCGGCAGATATGCAAAAATTTCGGAGCTAATCTTATGTTTTCTGAATTTATTTCTTCAGAAGGGCTGATTAGAGATGCAGAAAAAAGTACAGAAAAGTTATTTTTTGAAGAATCTGAGAGACCAATTGGCATACAGATTTTCGGACATGACGTAGAATCAGTCCGAAAAGCTGCATTAATGGCCGAACAGACAAAACCGGATATAATTGATTTGAATTATGGCTGCCCAGTAAAAAAAGTAGTAAATAAAGGTGCCGGTTCGGCATTGCTGAAAGAACCGGAGAAAATGATACGTATGACAGAAGAAGTAGTCAAATCTACTTCTATACCTGTAACAGTAAAAACTCGTCTGGGATGGTCATCTTCTACAAAAAACATAGTTGAACTGGCAGAACGACTTCAGGATACCGGCATTAAAGCTTTAACAATTCATGGTCGTACACGCGATCAACTTTATGGAGGTAAAGCTGACTGGACACTGATTGGTGAAATCAAAAATAACCACAGGATAAACATTCCAATTATAGGCAACGGTGATATTGATTCCCCTCAAAAAGCACTTGAAGCTATCAAAGCCTATAATGTTGATGGTATTATGATTGGCAGAGCATCTATTGGAAACCCATGGATATTTCGCAATATCAGACACTATATCAAAACAGGAGAACTCTTACCCCCCCCCGAATTAAATGAAAGAGCAGAAATCTGCCTGCAACAATTTTTACTATCCCTGAAACTCAAAAAAATTAATATAGCTATTTTTGAAATGCGTAAACATTATTCAAATTATTTCAAAGGAATTCCCAACTTTAAAGAAATAAAAATGAAGCTTATTACCTGCGATTCAGAAAACGAAATAATAGACATACTAAACCACATAATAGATAGTAATCATTAGTACATACAAGAATACTATTTCTCACTATTATTCTTATCAAAGATATTTATATTTTATATCGTTTCTACAATGCAGGTATAAAAAAGCATAATATATTGTTTCTCTACTATAATATATTATGGCCATTATCGAAAATTCTTTTAAGGCTTAAATCTTTATTTTTATAAACAACTAATGGCACTGTTTCAGTGATTACATTGCTTGTATCCAAACCAAAAGCTTTAACATCAGGAATACCAAACTTTTTCAAAACATCATATATATCCATAATAAATTGTTCAAATGGATTAAAATCAAAATCATAAGTCTGGATTCTATCTATAACTACAAATTTAAAATCACTCGTAATATTGTGTTTTTTTAGAGATTCATATCTACTTAACATGTTTATTTCATTATTTTTCACCATTTCTTCAATTACCTGACGGAAAAACAAATTTATTCTTGGTTCTACCTGGAATCCTAGATGGAAATCAATTCTGTATATTATTCCCGGAGCAATCTCTTGCAACATATACTCCATTCTATATGGCTCATAGACATTATCAACATGAACAAACCAGTATACATCAGCCCTTTTAGGTTGCTTATTGAGTATAGAATATACAATTTTAGCTTCTATTTCTTTTGGTGAATTGGTATTTGTAATAAAGATAAGATTTGTAGCATATTTGGGAATACTTTCATCTTTTGACATATCTTTAATCACATCAATATATTTGTCAACTTTTTCAAACTGATAAAATCTGTTTTTAATCAATCTGCCTCTGAACCAGACATACATTACAAACAACAAACTGCCGGCAAGTAAAATAGTAAACCAGCCTCCGTGGGTAAACTTATAAAGATTTGCATATAGAAAAGTACCTTCAATCATCAGATATACGCTGATAAATAGTCCTATTAAATATACAGGGACCTTCTTTATTCTTAGATAAAAGCCGACTAAAACGGTTGTCATCAGCATAGTTATTGTTATTGATAATCCATATGCTGCTTCCATATTGGAAGAATTTCTGAAAAATAATACAACAAAAATACATGCAAACCATAGAAACCAGTTTATACTTGGTACATACAATTGTCCTCTTACTGTGGTCGGATACTTAATTTTGACCTTAGGCCAGAAATTCAATCTTATTGCTTCACTTATTATTGTAAATGATCCGCTTATTAATGCCTGACTGGCAATTATAGCAGCTAATGTTGCAATTATAATTCCCGGAATTAAAAACCATGCAGGCATAATTGCATAAAAAGGATTAGTCTCTGAAGTTATTATATCTTTATTGTTCAATGCCCAGGCTCCCTGTCCAAGATAATTTAAAATAAGACATGCTTTCACATAGACCCATGAAACCCTTATATTTTTCAATCCACAATGACCAAGATCGGAATATAAAGCTTCAGCCCCGGTAGTACAAAGAAAAACAGCACCAAGCAATAAAATTCCTTTAGGATAATGCGTCAATAAATTATAAGCATAATAAGGATTAATTGCTTTAAGTATTTCCGGAAGTTTAATAATCTCTGCAAAACCAAGTACGCCAAGCATAAGAAACCATATAGCCATTATTGGCCCATAAGACATTCCTATTGAACTTGTACCGAATTGTTGCGCAATAAAAACAAAAGTAAGAATAGCTATTGCAATAGGTAATATAGTGATGTCAGGATTTATAAGTTTCAATCCTTCTGTTGCAGACACAACCGTGATAGATGGCGTTATAACACCATCTGCAAGTAATGCGCTTCCTCCTATAATAGCAAATACATATGCCCACTTTGCTCTTCTTTTTATCAGTGCATAGAGCGCAAAAATCCCCCCTTCTCCTTTATTATCTGCACGAAGAGTGATTATTATATATTTTAATGTTGTCTGTAATGTTAATGTCCATATTATACAGGAAATCGAGCCAAGTATAAAATCAAGATTGATACCACTTGACCATGATAAAATTGCCTTCATTACATATAACGGAGATGTTCCAATATCCCCATATATTATTCCTAATGAAACGATTAATCCTACAACACTTAACCCTGTAATTGAACCTGAATGCTTGTTATTTTTCATCTTCTATTTCTCTTTCACTAAATTTACTGATATACAATCAAATAAACAATATTATATCAATTTTAAACAAACGGCTAA
>JAUZOY010000315.1 GCA_030706235.1 Bacteroidota bacterium
ATTGAAATAGTAATTGTTGATCTAGTAATCAGATAAATGTTATCGAAAAGAAATAATAAGGCTATGAGAAAATTTTTACTAATCGCAACCCTAGGTGCACTTATGGCAAGTTGTGCACAGGAAGAAATTCCACACGAAATCACGAATAACACACCGTTAGCTGTTTCATCTGCTTCAATAGCAAATATTGTTACCAAAGGAGCTAAACTAAAAGATGCGGTTGTTTCAAGCACCACTTTTACAGACCAGAGTAAAATTGGAGTATATCTACTGGCCACTACCGGATATAGCAAACTGAACGATGTAGAATACGACTATAGTACTACTACAACAAAATGGACCCCAGCAGCAGGGAACGCGCAAAATATATATCTAAACAACAATGGAGCTACAGTGTGTGCATATTATCCTTTGGGAGCATCGGGCATCACTACATTGACAGAACCAACAAACGTAACACTGACTCCTAAAGCCTATTCAACAGGAGAAGACCTGTGTTATGCAATTAACCAGACAGGTCCCAAAAATACAGCAACTTCTGTATCTTTTCCGATGAATCATGCTTATGCGGCCATTACTTTTACGGTAACAAAAGATGCCACTTATAGTGGTGGTACAGCTAATATTGCCAATATTAAAATCAGCAACTCAACTATTATAACATCGAACACACTTGACATAACATCTGGGGATTATGCCACTACTGGTTTTTCAACAGGAGAGGTCTCCTTTAATCCGGGAATCTCGTTAATAAGTGATAATAGCTCTATATCCTCTTCGGTGCTCATGGTTCCAACTGCAACTACAACTGCAACTGCAACTAAAAATCAAACTATAACAACATTGACCGGTGATATTCTTCTCACTTTTAACGTAGACGGAACGGATCTGACTGCAACCCTTCCCGCCGGCAGCATCGCGTCACTAATAGCAGGGCAAAATTACAAGATAAGCGTTACACTTAAAGGGAATATCCTTGTTGTTACCGGTGTAACAATTGCGTCATGGACAGATGTAACTATACCTGGTTCATTAACAATTCAATAAGCAATTATCAGCACTCAATTGTGTGAAAGATAATGAACAGATAGCGTTGAAGACCTATCAATCCTTGACACATGACTCTGCGAGAAAATTATACACTTGAATGCAAAAAATAAGCCATTTAAAATCCCCTCTCTTAGAGGGGATTTTAAACATACATAACTCAGGATAAGAAAAAAATAATTTCCAAAAAAACGTTCCAAAAAGAAGAGTTTCAGGCAGTTCATTATGAGGAAGATTTTATTCATTATTCTGATGATTCCGTTTCTGTGCAACTGTTCCGATCAGGAATACTCAGAAGAAGGAATAAAGGAGTCCAGCACTCCGTTAGCAATCTCATCTGCTTCCTTATCCTCTGCGATAAATGAAGGAATGACGCTAAGATCCTCCGAATACAGTAATACTACTACCTTTACAGACCAAAGCAAAATCGGAGTATATCTGATGAAGAGCACAGGATATGCCACCCAAATAAATAATGTAGAATACGACTATAGTACCTCAACTGCAAAATGGACACCTGCAGCTACAAACACTCAAAACATTTCTTTAAATAATAATCCGGCTACAGTGTGTGCATATTATCCTTTGGGAGCAGCCGGCATCGTTTCTACAACTGCCCCAACAAATGTGCAATTAACCACCCAATTGTATACTTCTGCCGAGGACTTGAGTTATGCTAATTATGCCTTAGACCCAACCAACCAAACAAATCCCAAAAAACCAACTAATAACTCCCCTGATGTATTGTTTAAAATGCAACATGCTTATGCATGTTTATCTTTGAATATTAAAAATACCTCCAATCAAAATTTAACTTTTTCTCAAGTAAAAATCAGTAATCCAAATATAAAGAGTTCAGGCATCTTGAATATTTCTAACGGCATTTATAAAAATGATGATTCGCCTTCTGGGGAAGTAATCATTCCCATAAATATCTCTATTAAAAAACACAGTTCTAATAGTATCGATATATTATTAGTACCTGTCACGACAACAATGAGCAATAACGTATGTTTTACGTTCTATGTTAATAGATTACCAAATAATAGAACAGCCAACCTTGATGCGACATTATTTGAATCATCTCAAATTTTAGCAGGACATCATTATAATATATATTTCAATATTTAATGAATACTTTCAATGATTTTCTATCGATTCGAGCTAAATTGGAAATTCATTCAGAATTTTTACCTCGAACTGACAATAGAAAGTAATTTATAATCCCGATGCAACTACAAACACATTGCTCCTTTCAAAATAAAACAAGGAGCTAATTTCTACCTACTATTCTTTTATCACAAAAACATATGATCTTTTCTTCTTATTATACTTATTCATTATTAACAAAACGAAACATCATAAATATTAGCAATAGCATAGGAAAAAAGAAGATCTAAAGAGGAAAAACGCAAAAAAAACAGACAATTCAATACAGCAAAGAAATACAAACAAGAAAGGCGATTCAAATGAATCGCCTTCTTTGTTTGTGGAGACAAGGGGAATCGAACCCCTGACCTCTTGACTGCCAGTCAAACGCTCTAGCCAACTGAGCTATGCCCCCAACATCTGAACACAAATATAATTACTTTTTTATATCATCCAATACTACCCGGACAAAAAACCAAACAAACATCTGCCTTCCAAAGATTTCAACATACCCAACAATAACAAACTATCACGGTACAGCTTCCCAATGCAAGAACAACTTCTACCAGAGAAAGAAAAGATCAATTTCCGCATTATCAACAATCGATATTTGTCAGGAATAAGTTTGCAAGTCCACCCGACTCATTTTATTCTTCAAAATATCAGCGACAAAGACAAATACCATCTCTTTTTCAAGTAAATTTGCATTTTCAAAGATTTTAAATACATATATGGTTAAAGCAAAACCTTTTATTACTGAACAAATACAAGAACAGACTGTCTTAGTCGGATTGATTTCAGCCCAACAGGATGAGCGTAAAGCAAATGAATATCTTGACGAACTGGAGTTCCTTGCAGATACTGCCGGAGCTGTCGTATGC
>JAUZOY010000316.1 GCA_030706235.1 Bacteroidota bacterium
GAATGCTTCCGGGGTGAACTCCCTTTTCCTTTACTAAATAGGCGATCCTGTGAGTGAGTACTTTTGTCTTACCGCTGCCAGCACCTGCCAGTATCAGAAGAGGACCTTCCGTATGCATCACAGCTTCCTTCTGTTCTTTGTTCAAGCCCGCAAATAAGTCCATAAAAACATTCCCCTCAAGACATTAAAATACCGTGACCTCTTATCACGGTATTTTAATTATATAGATATTTCAGGTTGAATGCAATTAGAGTCATCTCTTTTAAGGATATTTTTAAAATATCATTAAAAAAGGCTCAGCAAGGGTCAGAATCATCCCCTTGTTTCTGATGAAGTTAATAATTAACCAACGATATCATCAACTTTTAATAGGCCTGCTTCAACAATTTTCTGAGTTATAGAGTTACTTATGATTAATTTTTCATTAAAATTATAGGTTAAATTTTCTAAGTCTATCTTTTGAAGTATTTCATCAGGTATATCTGATTCAATTCTAACATCTTTAGCTGAATATAGAAAATGAGTATATAATTTAGTACTAATCGATTTCGATAGAATTGCAACTATTCGTTCTTGTTCTATAATTAAATCTCTCACATCTTCTTTTAATGCTGTAACAGGTACATAATATGAACCACTTTTAGATAAACCTAAACATGCTCTGACATTACCTGCTAATTTATTAGCATATAATTTAGGTTTTGAACCATTAAAATTACCAATCATATTACAATTTTTACTTATATTCATCAATTGAGGTAAAACAGACAATTTTAATAGGGTAGTACCATCTGATTTAAAATCAAAATCATTTATTGATAATCTTTGATTAATACATTTTCTATAAAAGTTATTTGGGCTAATTTTATTCTCATCTACCACAACACCTGTTAAATGCTGATAATTACTTTTTAAAAATTTAGTTTCAATATAATTAAATTTAGTCTTATTCAATACTGATAAAAATATTAAGTTTTTACCTTCTAAATTATCTTTATATAATTTTGCACAATCAAAAATTATTTTTAAGGCGTCTTGTTTATCCAATTATAATTACCTCACAAAACATAGTAAAAGAGAGTAGACACACCGCAGTATGACCATACTCTCTTTTTAAGAAACTGATTTTATCGTTGTCCGCCAACTGTAAGACCAAATGTCTTACTTTACTTTCGAGTTTTATCGTTGCTCGCCAACTACATGCTCATTCGTCATGTAATAATTTCGGATTTAACTGTCAGTGCACAGTTCTTACATATTAATTATACTACTATAGTATGTCGTGTCAATAATAACATTAAACTTTTCCCTAACATTTAACAAATATGTATTACTCTCCGTACAAAATCATATTATGCCACAATTCACTATAGAACGTATACCATCTTTTACCACCTCTTAACTCTTAATTGGTATATCTGCATGTGAATCATTTTCTTTTCCCCAACTTGTTCTTTGATCTTGCATCAATGAAAGCAATAATAACTGAAGATAACTGGCAAACTCGGTCACGGAATGAAGATAATGCTGTTGATATATTCAAATACATGATAACGGCTAAGGGTATCCCTGGGTCTAATTCACTATGTAAACAATATCAGCAACAGCGCAAAAATACCAATGAAAACACCTGCCCCTCCAATCGTATAAGATACTATTAGCTTTCTAGATAGCTTTTTAGAAATGTCCGTAAATGAAGATGAAAACTCACTTTTTAGCGCGGCAATTGCTTTGTCATGTTCTTCTTCTCGCCTCGCCAAGGACGTAAGTATCTCAATGTGTTTTCTATCGGTTTCAGCCTGCGCTTTTAGTTCCTCGGTAAATAGTTTATCTGTACTTGCTAGTACTTGGAGTTCCCCATCGTGACGTGTATCAATTTCAATCTGCGCCTCTATTTGTTTACCTAATCTGACGTTCTCATCATGAACAATTTTGATTTTTTTATCAAGCTGTTCTTGCTTAATGAGAATATCTTCCTGAGCTTTAAGTTGCCTGATAACATTCAGGGTTTCTTGCCTTGCAAGGTCTGAGAGTTCTTCGGCAGATGCATCACTCAGTTTCAACTCCAATTCCCTTACAACGCTTCGATTGAGTGCAAGATTACTTACCCCTAAGCCAAATAAGTATTTTGTTATTTCCGCAAGCTGTGTTTGAAATTCAAACGAAACCTTCTGTGCCTCTGCACCAGAGCCAACAGCCCCCGCAAGGTCATATAGCGCTGACTGAATTGTCTCGATAGCATCTTTCTTTTCAAACAGTCCAGTCGGCTTCTTACGTGCATAATCAGCAGCCGCATGAGCCGAATTAGCTTGGTCAATAGCATCTTTGACCTTGTTATCAAGGTCGTTACCCATGTCTGAGGCAAGCCACAATTGGGACAATACATAAAATCTACTTATTTCAGCATAAATACCTTATATCCATTTATAAACCAAATAAAAACCTTATTTTTGTTTGTAATACTCTTCGCTTCAGAGAAACCCGTTCAAGCCAAGACATTAAAATACCGTGACCTCTTATCACGGTATTTTAATTATATAGATATTTCGGGTTGAATGCAATTAGAGTCATCTCTTTTAAGAAAAAAATCAGTCATATTTAGCGTGTAAACCTAATAACACCGTATCTATTGAATTGATAAGTCCTTTTATTGCTTCTTCCGGACTCATAAGCGCTTTCCCAAGTTCCATCGATGAATACCCATGAAGCATACTCATTAACAAACTTAATATTTCATCTGTATTATGCTTTTTCAGATTGCAAGATAAAATCAGTTTCACTATCAGCGCTTTATAATTATCAAATATCGCTGCTGTTTCGCTGTTGCCATGCCAATGGGCCCATTGAATTGTTTCATAAATTCCGGGATGGGCAATTGCATAGTTGAAATAATCGATACTAATAGCCTTTATCGCTTTATCCCCAGAATTGCCAATTGCTGTATACGCCATCTGGTCATTCATTGTTCGCATTCCTTTATGTGCCACTTCTCTCAATAAATCATCCAAACTTGTTATATGGTTATATAAAGACGGAGTCCGAATATTGATTTTTTCGGCAACTACTTTCAAAGAAA
>JAUZOY010000317.1 GCA_030706235.1 Bacteroidota bacterium
CGAATGTAGTATATATCATCACCAAATATATAAGCATTTTTAATAGTCAGATTTGATTCCAGTACAATTCCGTTTTTATAAATCCCGCTATCGGTAATTTTAATGCTTCCTTTTTGAGCTAATATCTTTGTTTCAGGTAATAGATTTTTTTCAGAGTTAAGTACTGTAGTTAATCCTATACCGTTCAAATTACATTTTAGGAAGACAGGCGTTTTTGTGATTACGAAATCATCAAATTCATCATCAATATTAGCCGCATTTATATACAACATTTCATCAATAACACTTATATTAATCGGATAATCAAAGGGTATTTTACATATTATTTTCTTACCTGTTCCGTCAAGATTCATCTGATATAGAAAAGTTTTTGTTTTCTGGCTGCCGCTTAAGAAATATAAATGATTTTTATGTACAACAAATTTTGATTTTTGCAAATGCATATTTAAGATTTCAACTTCATTTTCAGAAGTTTCAACCGGTTTGATAATAAGACTTCTGTTTCCATCGGTAAAATTGTTTTTGCTTTTAAGGTTTTGATTATAGGTTTCTTCATCACAGGGTTCAAATTTGATATCAGATGTATTACTTACATAATAATTAATGTTTGCGTCTAAATTACCGGTTTCAGGATTTATAGCTGTTTTGATGTATAGTTTTTCACCTTGAATATAATAGTCATAAAGCCTGGTTGCAATGTCCACATATAAAAGCTTTTCAGTTTTATTACCATCTGGAGTAGTCCTGAAAAGAGCTCCTTCATGTAATGCAACATAATAAATATAATCCTTGTCATAAGCATAACTACACACATATCCAGTATATAACTCTTTTTTTATAGATCCATCAGTTGAATAGGAGAAAATACCGTCATTAATAACAGTTATAATGAAATCCCCAATCTTTTCAGAAGCAGGCATTGTATACTCAGTAACATTATTTGCATAGGTGCTTTGAGCAATACTGATTAATTCAATAAGAAAAATTAAGATGAATATTTTTTTAATATAATCCCCTCCTATTTCAAAGTCTCAAGCTTCATATTTTTTAGATTTAATCTGAATTTTTTAACATAACTGCTTTTAACATTGGGATACCCAGGTTCACCTCTTTCATAGTACGAGTTACCATTATCAGTAAAGAATAAATATGAGTCTTTAATATATATATTATCAATAAAGTTATCATCCATCAGTAAAGTCTGTTTATAAAGCACACTGGTCTTCAAAGTTTCGAGATCTCTGACCATAAGCCTTCTTCCTGAAGCATCATAAAAGAAGAACTTACTGCCTTTTACTATATATCTGCTTGAAATATCATCAGCATATTCAGAAACATATAAGCTGTAATTAAATAGGTAAGGTTTTTCGTCAATTCTGGATACGCTAAATTGAGCTATTTGATTACCGATACTGCAAATAATTTTGTCTTTATATAAAGTAAAAATCATTCCTATTCCTTCTGTATTTATAAAACACTCATTTTTCAATGACTTAATATTGAGTCTGTATAAATAGGAAGTATCGCTGTTTGGATAACAAATGTAATAAACATACTCTCCGGATTTTAAGACCTTTGATATTTTCACACTATCAATAATTGGTTTGGTTCCATTAAAAATTCCAGAATCAGTGATGTTTATATTGCCTATCTTGGATAACGATGGAAGTTTTTGTACAGCCTTTTCAAAAAGTTCTTCATCCCCTGAATATAGCGCTTGAACCTTAGTCCCATCAATAGAGCATTCAGCAACAATTCCATCGGAACTTAATATATAAATATTGTTATCTATTATATTCAGTGCGGAAGCCTCTGCAAATGGCACCTTGCAAAGCAGCTTTTTTCCTGTTCCGTCATAATTGATTCTATAAAGGAAAGTTGTATTGATATTGTTTGATTGCATAAAATAAATGTTATAGTCATTTTCTAAAAAATATGCCGGAGAAATAAATGGTAAGGTAAAATACTTTTTCGTTTTTATATTTTCAAACCTGGCTGTATTATTGCTATAATCATAGGAAACAGTATATCCCTTTTTACAAGTACTAGCAGAACTGTCTGCATTTTGTCTGTAAGTTTCAAAGGTATTTCTTGTTATTTCATTGAAAATATTGATATTACCTTTTAATGAAACGTCTTTTATATTTAAATTGTTAAGTGAAATTGAGTAATAAACACTTATATCGTTATTTTTTCCGCTTATATAGATGCAATCATTGTATTCAAAGATATCAGGATTTTCAATATAGTCTGGCAGAGATATTTCATATTTATTTAAAGTATCAAAGTCCATAACAAACAGTAATTTATTGAAATATTGGTTAAAGTAATACATTTTGTTTCTATAGTATGCATAGGAATAATAGCTGTCTTTTAAAGGCAGAATTTTTTTTGTTTTTCTGTCAGTACTATATCTATAAATAGATGTAAATGCCGATTCAGGGGATATACCTGATATATAATCGGAGCCGTTAATAGTCTCTTTAAATAGCGTCGCCTGGTTATTTCGAATTATATCAAATGCATTGGTTGTTTCCTTAGAAAAATTCAATATTAAAAGTATTGAGAATATAAAAAATACAATAAGTAAAAATTTTTTTATGTACAGTCGGTTAGTTGTTAGCACTCTTTTACTCCTGTCATATTTATTTTCCTTATACAATATCCATATGCTTCGTTAGCATATTATACCATAAAATTACTATTTTGTTCAAACTCAAGTACTCATGTATTTACTAAAAATGCTCAACATAAATCTTATTTTTATTCCATTTCAGCATTTATTACTACCTTAATTCTGCGAGATGAGTGGGGACAGTTATTGACATTCTAGAAGAAATGATGAACTGCCCCCATTCAACATACAAAGGAAAGACTAAAATTCCACTCTCTTAGGCGGCTTGCCGGAAAAATCGGAAATTGTTGCAGTCCCGTGTTCCATATAAAAGACTTTAAAAATCGGGTTGTCTGCTGATTTGTATCCTCTCTTTACCAATTCAGATGCATTAAGGGCTTTTTCCTTTTTATCAAATTCTTCGCTGAATATTACCTCGCTGCTGATTC
>JAUZOY010000318.1 GCA_030706235.1 Bacteroidota bacterium
TACACAACAACCTACGCAGTCTGGGCAACAGCCACACTAGGCAACCCCATTTAAACATCAACCTCATAGATTATTTGGCTATGAATTATTGAAATAAGATATTCAAAAATTGCCGGTCCCAAAAAATAAGTTTCCCGTTGAATAAAGATAATATCAAATTTGTGCAGTCTGAATAAATCAAAAATTCTTAAGAACAGATATTTTATCAAAAGAAAAACTTTAATTATAAAATGTCCTTTGCTATAAAATAGCTTATCCTCAGATTCCGTTATCAGATATGAAAATATAAATTTAAAGCCATTATCCTCAAGAAAAGGTATGTATTGTTCAAACCTGAACCTCTGACTTGGAGATCTGTCTTTACGATGAGGAACAATAACAAGCACATTATACATAATGCAAAATTACATTAAAAAATTAATTATTCATTTGTAATATATTTACTACCTTTGCCCAGTTTTTATTTTACGGGGTGTAGCGCAGCCTGGTAGCGCGCTTCGTTCGGGACGAAGAGGTCGTGGGTTCAAATCCCGTCACCCCGACAAAAGTGATAAGGTATTATCACTATTTTTTTTATTAACTTTAAATACATAATAATGAAAAAAGTCTTATTTAAAAGTTTACTTCTATTAATGGTTACTTCTGTAATTCTGACAAGTTGTTCAAAACACAGAGGTTTTAAAAAGTTGGAAAAAGGTTTATATTATAAAATATATGAATCTAAGAATAAACCTACTACAATTAAAAAAGCAAAGATTGGTGATATTCTGACTTTGGATATTGTTTATCGTATTATTAAAAATAAAAAGGATTCTGTATTATTCAGTTCATATAAAATGGGAAATCCAATGGTAATAGAATTGATGAAACCTGAATATAAAGGAGATATAATAAGAGGATTTGCTGAATTATGTGAAGGTGATAGTGCAACATTCATTGCTAATGCAGATTCATTTTTCCTTAAATCTGCACAAATGAAACAATTACCAGATTTCATAAAAAAAGGATCTGAAATATATTTTGATGTTAAACTTCGCAAAGTTCAGTCTAAGACTGAATACCAGACTGCAAAAGAAGCTGAAATGAAAAAGCTTGAAGGAGAAGAAAATAAAAAGCTGGATGAATATATAAGCAAGAATAATATTAAAGAAAAACCAACAAAAAGCGGTTTGATATATATCGAACTTAAAAAAGGTAATGGCGCTAAAGCCAAGATGAATGATAAGGTAAAAATTAATTATACCGGATATTTGATTGATGGTAAAAAATTTGATTCATCTTATGACAGAAATCAACCTTTTGATTTTACAGCAGGAATTGGCAATGTTGTTCCAGGAATGGATGAAGCAATTAATATGATGCAGGTTGGTGGAAAAGCAAAAATAATAATTCCATCAAAAATTGCATATGGTGCAAGAGGAGCCGGTCCAATACCTCCATTCTCTACATTAATATTCGAAATTGAACTTTTAGAAATATCTAACGCTAAATAATAATAAATAACAACTAAAATCATATGAGGAAACTGCTGGTAATTATAGGGATAATTTCTTTTTCGGCAGGTATCTGTCAGAATAAAGAATTAAATTTAAAAAACATGCAAACAACAGCTTCAGGACTTAAATATAAGATTACAGAAAAGAAAAACGGAATCAAGCCTACCAACGGAGATTATGTTCTTGTTCATTATACAGGTAAACTTGAAAATGACACAGTTTTTGATTCATCATATAAAAGAGGAGAACCATTTAAATTCCGACTTGGTAAAGGCATGGTAATTAAAGGTTGGGATGAGGGAATTGCATTGATGGGAAAAGGAGATAAAGCTACTTTAGTTATTCCTCCGCAATTGGGATATGGAAGTCAGAATATGGGAACAATACCTCCAAATTCAACTCTTATCTTTGATGTTGAACTTGTAGACGTTATTCCTGTTGAAAAAATTAAACCTTATGATATAAAAGGTAAAAAAGAAGTTACCACTCAAAGCGGATTAAAATATGTAAATATAGCCGAAGGAAAAGGAGTTCAACTTAAACCTGATATGAAAGTAAAACTTCATTACAGTGCATATTTTGAAAATGATTCTATGTTCGATTCATCAGTTGACAGAGGACAACCTTTAGAATTACAATTAGTTCATGGACAAGTAATGGAAGGGTTGGAACAAGCATTGTTAACTATGAAAGTTGGTGATAAAACTCATTTTTTCATTCCCTATACTTTAGCATTTGGAGAAGAAGGAAGAGCAGGATTTCCTGGTAAATCAAACCTGAAATTTGATATAGAAGTAATTGATGCAAAAGAAATGATTAAACCGGTTCCTTTTGATGTAAAAGGTAAAGATACGATCACAACTAAATCAGGTTTGAAATATATTAAATTGAATGAAGGAACAGGTATCCAAGCTGAAGCTGGAAAATCAGTAACAGTACATTATACAGGCTATCTTCCTGATGGAAAAGTATTTGATTCATCTGTTTCAAGAGGTGAACCTATAAATTTCCAATTAGGATCAGGAAGAGTAATTCAAGGGTGGGAAGAAGGCATTGCTTTATTGAAAGTCGGTGGTAAGGCAAGATTTATTATTCCTTCAAATTTAGGTTATGGAGACAGAGCTATGGGTCCAATACCTCCAAATTCAACTCTAATTTTTGATGTTGAGCTTATGGATGTAAAATAAATATTTAAATATTATAAAAAGCCCTTATTGAATATTTCGATAAGGGCTTTTTATTTTAATTTATTTATTTTCAAAAATTTAAAACAAATGATATTATAAAGTATATCATTTTGTATTAATTATTAAGAAAAATAATGTAAGTTTGCTGTCGAAAAAATAATTGAATATAAAATTATGAAAATTTCAGTAATTGGGACAGGTTATGTCGGCTTAGTTACAGGAACATGCTTTTCTGAAGTAGGGATAGATGTAACATGCGTAGATATCGATAGTAGTAAAATCGCTAATCTTAAAAAAGGAATAATACCAATATATGAACCGGGTCTTGAACCAATGATAGCCAGAAATTTTGAAAAAGGCAGA
>JAUZOY010000319.1 GCA_030706235.1 Bacteroidota bacterium
ATACATCTAAGAAAATTAAGGAAATGGGACCCTTCAAAAATTATCAGCAACTGTCTAAATTTGTCTTTACAGAAGAAGAAGGAGGTATTCAATGATTGAAGTAATTAAAAAAGCAAAAGAGCTTCTCGATAATAAAACTGTTGGAGTTGTTATTGGTTATGGAGAAGGTTCTGACGGAAAAGCAAGAGCAATATTTGTAAGAAATTCTCAGGATGCAGACAAATTCATTTTTGATCAAAGATGTAAACAGAATTTAGCTGTCTATCTTAACAAACATGAAGTAAGGCATTTTGGAAAGATGGGAATTCTTGCACCTTTACCTGTTATGAGAGCTATACTTCAAATTGCATCTGAAGCTCAGATAAAAGAATCTGATTTTGTTGCAATAGGTATTACTCCTGACGGACATTATGTAGAATTGCCTGATTTCAAAGCTATAGAAAATTACATTTCATCTCTTCATTCTGAACTTTTAACTGATGAAGAAATGCAGGAAATAGCAAAAATGGATGCTATGACAATGGATGAAAGATGGGCTTTCTGGCAGGAAGAATTCTCAAAATGTATTAAATGTTATGCTTGCAGGGCTGCCTGTCCTATGTGCTATTGCACTAGATGCATTGTTGAAGTTAACCAGCCACAGATGGTTGATGTGCCATCTCATAAACTCGGCAACCTTGAATGGCATATTAACCATGCTATGCATCTGGCAGGACGTTGTGTAAACTGCGGTGATTGCGCAAGAGCTTGTCCTGTTAATATTCCATTGAATTTGTTCACAAAGAAACTTATAAGCGAAATCAAAGAAGAATTTGGGGCTACTGCCGGAACAAGTGCTTCATCAGATTCTGTCCTTTCTACTTATAAACCTAATGACAAAGAAAATTTCATAATATAGTTCCCGGTTAATAGTTTAAAGTTAAAAAGTTAACAATGGATATAGAAAGAAAATCAATAAAAAAAGCTAATCTCGAAAAGCTTTTTGACATAATAAAAAATTCAGGTAAACAGATTATAGCCCCTAAAAAGAAAGCCGATCAGGTAAATTTTGAAAAGGTTTCTTCTTTTACGGAAATTACTGATGATTATATTGTAACAAATATGTCTGCCAAATCAGTAGTATTTCCTAAAGTTGAAAAACTTTTTGAATTTACTACTGATGAGGAAGGAAAGAAAGTAAAAACCAAAGATCTTAATGCTATTCCAGAAGTTGTACTATGGGGAGCAAGACCCTGTGATGCTATGGGTTTCGGAGCATTAAATGCTATTTTTACCTGGGATTATGTTGATGAAATCTTTACCACAAGATTACAAAAAACAACAATTATAAGTTTCAGTTGTAATAAATCAGACGAATATTGTTTTTGCACTTCAGTAGGTGGCGGACCGGGAAATGTTCAGGGAAGCGATATGCAACTTACCTATACAGGAAATGATGCATACCTTGTTGAAATCATTACTGAAAAGGGGAAAGCTATTGCAGATCTTACTAAAGATCTTTTCGAACCGGCACCTGAAGTTGACAAGGCAAAACATCTTGCAGATGTTCCTGTAAAATTCGATCAGAAAGTAATAAAAGCAAATGCAGAAAAATACTTTGAAAGCGATCTTTGGTTAGAACAATCTCTGAGATGTCTTGGCTGCGGTTCATGTGCATTCAATTGCCCGACATGCGCCTGTTTCGATATCCAGGACGAAGGAACTCAGAAAAAAGGAGAAAGAGTCCGTTTATGGGATTCATGCGGTCTGGCACTGTTTACACTTCATACATCAGGACATAATCCAAGAGAAGTTCAAAGCCAGAGATGGAGACAGAGAATTATGCATAAATTTTCATATATGCCCGACAGACAGAGTGTACTTGGATGTGAAGGTTGCGGAAGATGTTCCAAAAGCTGTCCTGTTGACATGAATATTTTACAACATTTGATTAATATTTCGGAGGTAAAATAATGAGCGAGAAAAATTTATACTTACCATATTTAATGCGTATCGACAAAGTTACAGAAGAAGCACCTTCTGTTAAAACTTTCCGATTGAAGTTCGTTAATGAAGAAGAAGGTAAAAAATTCACATTTAAAGCCGGCCAGTTTGGAGAATACTCAGTTTTCGGCGAAGGAGAATCAACATTCTGTATTGCATCATCTCCTACAAGAGATGGATACATTGAATGTACATTCCGTCAGGCAGGAAGAGTAACAACTGCATTGGCAAACCTTGGTGAAGGAGATACTGTAGGATTCAGAGGACCTTACGGAAATGTATTCCCTATAGATGACTGGAAGGGGAAAAATCTTCTTTTCATTGCAGGAGGTATTGCACTTCCTCCAATGCGTTGCGTCATCTGGAATTGCCTTGACCTTAGAGAAAACTTCAAAGACTTTACAATTGTTTACGGAGCAAAATCTGTAAATGATCTTGTATATAAACATGAGCTTAAAGAATGGGAAGAAAGACCGGATGTAAATCTTATTACAACCGTTGACCCGGGAGGTGAAACACCTGACTGGAAAGGTGAAGTAGGATTTGTACCGACAATTGTAGAAAAAACAGCACCAAAAGCTGAAAATACTATTGCAATTGTTTGCGGACCTCCTATAATGATAAAATTCACTTTCCCTGTTCTTGAAAAATTAGGATTTAAAGAAGAAAATATATATACAACTCTTGAAAACAGAATGAAATGTGGTTTCGGGAAATGTGGACGTTGTAATGTTGGCAAGGTTTTTGTTTGTAAAGACGGTCCTGTATTCAACCTTACTCAGTTGAAGGATTTGCCTCCTGAGTATTAATAAGTTCTTTGAGTTAAATTTTCAACTTTAACTCAGTACGCCCGGGTGGTGGAATGGTAGACACGCTAGTTTCAGGGACTAGTGGCCGCAAGGCCGTGCAAGTTCGAGTCTTGTTCCGGGTACAATTCAGAGACCTGACAGGTTTTCAAAACCTGTCAGGTCTTTAAGTTTAATTTCCAGTATGTTATGTTATAGCATTGGGGACGGAACCCAGCCCTACTACCTTTCCAAACCTGCATCCCAT
>JAUZOY010000032.1 GCA_030706235.1 Bacteroidota bacterium
AAATAAAAAAGCCTCCTGTTTGGAGGCTTTTTTATTTAATTTTATTACCAATCAATATTAAAAAGTATGAAATAGAGTTTATTATTTATAAATATCATTAATTCATTAAATTCTCAGAATTACGAAGCTGCTAAATTTTTTAACATTAATTCCTTTTTCAAACGATTCATATGAATTTGATTGTTATTCTTGGTGCAACTGCTACCGGTAAAACTATTCTTGCAGCTAATCTTGCATATAAAATTAATGGTGAAATCATAAGTGCAGATTCCCGTCAGGTATATAAAGGGATGGATATTGGCACAGGAAAAGATATTGAAGATTATATAGTTAATGGAACACCAATAAAACATCATATTATTGATATAGTTCAGGCAGGATATGAATATTCAGTATACGAATTCCAGAAAGATTTTAAAAAAGCATATTCTGAAATTACATCTAAAGAAAAAACGCCAATATTATGCGGTGGCAGCGGAATGTATATTGAATCGGTTTTAAATAGCTATAACCTTATTAATGTTCCTGTTAATGAAAAATTCCGTAAAGAATTATCAGACAAGCCGGATGAAGAACTGATAAATTTACTAAAATCTAAAAAAGAACTACATAACAAAACAGATATTACAGACAGAAACAGATTACTAAGGGCTCTTGAAATAACCTGTTATTATGAAGAACATTCTGGTACTAATAAAAATGAAACAATAAGAGACTATACTATATTTGGCATCAAATTAGAAAGAGAAGTTCTTAGAGAAAAAATTACCGAAAGGCTGACTAAAAGATTAAACTGCGGATTAATTGATGAAGTTAGAAATCTTCTTGAAGCTGGAATCACTTCAGACAAACTGAAATATTATGGACTTGAATATAAATATATTTCAAGCTATTTAATAAATGAAATATCGTATGAAGATATGTTCAAATTATTAAATACTGCCATACATCAGTTTGCAAAAAGACAGGAAACATGGTTCAGAAGAATGGAGAAAAACGGGTTTAATATAAAATGGATTGACGGAAAATTATCTTTACAGGAAAAACTTAATCAAATATTTTCATATAATAACTTTGTATCCCATAACGAATAAAAAGTAATTAAACTTTGAAATAATTGTAGTATTTTTGCGAAGAAGTATATTTAATTTTTATTTAAATTTCAACAACTTAAATATACTGATATTAAACAATATAACTAAACAATTGTACTATTGTTATTAATATTTCTGTTGAAATTATTAAGATGTGTTAATATACTTTAATAAATTAAATATTCTATCCGTGATAAACCTTTTACAAATATTCAATGGATATAAACGGGTATTAATTTAAATTAACTCAAAATAAACATATAATGCTTCATCCTAAAATTTCGATAGTAACTCCAAATTATAACTATGCTAAATATATAGGAGAAACTATTCAAAGTATTATTGATCAGGGATATAATAATTTTGAGCAAATTATTATTGACGATGGTTCAACCGATAATTCTATAGAAGTTATTCAAAAATTTGTCGATTTGTACCCGGATAAAATTAAGTTGTTTACACAAACCAATAAAGGACAGACACCATCTATTAACAGAGGATTAAAACTCACAACCGGAGAAATAATAGGATGGATTAATTCAGATGACACATATTGTAAAAACACCTTTAAATTGGTTGCTGAGAAATTTGAAAAAAATCCAAAAGCAGATATTGTATTCGGAGATATGAATGCTGTTGATTTACAAGGAAATTTTATTTACAGAAGACGACATACCAGTTTTAATTTTTTAGAAAGTTGTTTTGCCGGTTTTAACAATACACTAACATCAAATGCTGTTTTCTGGACAAGAAAAACAATGGAGGCTACCGATTATCTTGATGAAAGCTTAAAATGCAATATGGATGGGGAATATTATTCAAGATTAACCAGAAATATGAATGTTGTGCGTATTAATGCACCATTAGCTAATTTCAGACAACAACCATATACAAAAGCTTCGGAAAAAAATTCAAATTGGAGAGAAATTGTGAATAAGGAAATGCTATTTGAATCAAAAAATGTATATTCTTATTTAAAAATATCTAAATATATACCTTACGAGAAATCAGGAATCATCAGATTTTTTTTCCGAACCAAAAGAATTATTAAAAGATTTTTAAGCTTACATTATTTTTTAAAATATATGGAGATAAAAAAATACAAAAAAATTGTAGATGAAATTGATAAAAATAACAAGCATACATACCTATCCTAAGTTGTTGTATTTAACGACTTATATGAATGGAAACAGTTGTTTCAATATCATTTTTAATAATTTATTATATTAAAAAATAATAGAAATGAAATTTATAAAAAGTTCCTATAATTCAATTAGAAAAATCCTTAAAAATAAAAATGTAAATAGGATATCCGCTATTTACAAATATATAATCTGGCAACTTATAAAGTTTTTTAATCTATTTCCAAGAGAGTTAAAATTATCAAAGTCAAAAATTATTATACCTGATAAAAAAATAGCTAATGAAGGCGGGACAAAACTCTATACACAAGGTATGTATGATTATAATAATATGAATCTCATTAAATATTGTATTGAAATAAATAAAAAAAATTTTTTCGACATTGGTGCTAATTTTGGGACATATTCTATTATCGCTTCGGAAGTTAAAGAATCCTTTTCATACAGTTTTGAGCCTCATCCATTTACATTTGAACTATTAAAAAACAATATAAATGTTAACCAAAGGAATAATATAAAACCATATAATCTCGCTATAAGCGATGAAAGCACTATAGTAAAGTTTACGAACTCTCCCGGAAGCTCTACAAATCAAATATTAATAAACGAAACTTCTGCACAAAATGATTTTATTGAAATTGAAGCAATAAAAATAAGCGATTTTTGCAATAAAAATAATATCATACCCGATATTGTAAAAATAGATGTAGAAGGATTTGAATTAAATGTTTTAAAAGGATTTGGGGAATATTTAAATAAAACAAATTTGTTTATAATTGAAATTAGTGAAAATATGGATAATATTTCAAAAACTCTTTGCAATTCAGGGTTTATTGGTCCTTTATCATTTAATTATAAAACTAAAACATTTACTTCTTTTAGTAATGCATCATATGAAGATTCTATTTTTATTTCAACAAAATTTATTGATTTGTTGAAAACGCAATATAATTTTAAAATAAATTTCTAAAATTTTCAATATTTATAATATAATGAAGGAAATCAAGGTTACACCGGAAGTAGTAAAAAAACTTGGAATACTGCCGGAAGAATTCGAAAAAATCAAAGGAATTCTTGGAAGAGAGCCAAATTTTACAGAACTTAGTATTTATTCTGTAATGTGGTCAGAGCATTGCTCATATAAAAATTCAATTTATTGGCTTAAGACATTACCACGTGAAGGTAAACATCTTCTTGTTGGTGCCGGAGAAGAAAATGCTGGTTTGGTTGATATAGGCGATGGTATTGCATGTTGTTTCAAAATAGAATCCCATAATCACCCATGTGCACTTGAACCATATCAGGGAGCAGCAACAGGTGTTGGCGGCATTAACAGAGATATATTCACAATGGGTGCCCGTCCGATAGCACAGCTTAATTCTTTACGTTTCGGAGATATAAATCTAGACAAGACAAAGTGGTTGCTGAAAGGTGTAGTTAAGGGAATCGGAGATTATGGAAATGCATTTGGTGTACCTGTTGTCGGAGGTGAAGTATTTTTTGACGACTGCTATAATACCAACCCTCTTGTAAATGCAATGTCAGTTGGAATTGTAAAAAAAGGCAATACTTGTTCAGCAACATCTGAAGGCGTTGGGAATCCTGTATTTATTGTAGGTTCATCAACAGGTAAAGATGGAATACATGGTGCTACCTTTGCATCAGAAGATATTACAGAAAAGTCCTCTGAAAAAATTCCTGCAGTTCAGGTTGGAGACCCATTTCAGGAAAAATTATTACTTGAAGCATCACTCGAAGTAATAAAGACAGGTGCCCTTGTAGGTATGCAGGATATGGGAGCAGCAGGAATAACATGTTCAACATCTGAAATGTCTGCAAAAGGGAAACATGGTATGAAAATATACCTTGACAGAGTTCCTTTAAGACAGCAGGATATGGAACCATTTGAAATATTACTTTCAGAATCTCAGGAAAGAATGCTGGTTGTGGTTCATAAAGGAAGAGAAAAGGAAGTAATTGATGTATTTGAAAAGTGGGATTTGAATTGTGTTGAAATTGGAGAAGTTACTGCCGACGGAATGCTCGAATATTATATGAATGGAGAACTTGTTGCACATGTACCGGCAGAAACGCTTGTCCTCGGAGGTGGTGCACCAGTATATCAGCGTGAAACAAAAGAACCTGCATATATAAAAGAGATAAGTAAATATAACATTGATAATATTCCTGAACCTCAAAATTATATCGACATTGCAAAGTACCTTATCACAAATCTTAATATATCATCAAAACGATGGGTTATTGAACAATATGACACAATGGTCGGGACAAAGAATATGTCTACAAATATACCTTCAGATGCGGGTGTAGTGAATGTAAAAGGAACTAATAAAGCTCTGGTTCTGTCTACTGATTGTAATTCAAGATATGTATATGCAGATCCACAGAAAGGAACTGAAATAGCTGTTGCAGAAGCAGCAAGAAATATAGTATGTAGCGGTGGAGAGCCATCAGCAATTACTAATTGTCTCAATTTTGGTAATCCATATAATCCGGAAGTTTTCTGGCAATTTACCGGTGCAATTAAAGGAATGGGGAATGCATGCCGTAAATTTGATACTCCTGTAACCGGTGGAAATGTAAGTTTTTACAACCAGTCATCTAATAATAATGTTGTTGAACCGGTTTACCCTACTCCTGTTATTGGCATGCTAGGCATACTCGAAGATAAAAATCTGCAAATGTCTCTTGATTTCAAGAATGAAGGTGATATTATATATCTGATTGGTAAATCTGAAAATGATATATCCATGTCTGAATATCTGTACAATTATTTAAAAGTAAAGTACTCCCCTGCTCCACACTTCGATCTTGAGTTTGAGTATGCAGTTCAGGATATTATTAAAAAGATAATTCGCAAAAAACTAATTAAATCCGCACATGATGTTTCTGAAGGTGGTTTATTTATTACTCTTTTTGAATCAGCTATCTGCCGAGGTTTTGGATTTAAAATTACTACAGATAAAAGCATTAGAAAAGATGCATTCCTATTTGGCGAATCTCAAAGCAGAGTAGTTGTCAGTGTTTCTCCGGATAATAAAAAAGAATTTGAAGAAATTTTAAATAAATCAAAAATACCTTTCGGTCAGATTGGAGAAATAACTAAAGGTAATATGTTTATAGATGACATAGATTTCGGAACATCTTCTTATCAAAATATATTCTATCAGAATGCTTTAGCTGAAATAATGAACTAATCAGCTTATAAACATTTAAAAATTCTTATGAGCCCTTTTCAATATGTATTATTATACTGAGAAGGGTTTATTATTTTATTTTTGGGAATTGTTGCTATAAAATCCTTAAGGTAATAAGGTTCAAAATAAGCAAGGTTTTCAAATTCCTGTATTTCATATTTATCTTCTGCTAAATTGGCCAAACAAGAAGCAGAAATTAAAAAATTATCATCATATATTATTCCCTTTCTGTTTAAAACAGACTTACATTTAGAAGCACCATCACCGAATATTATCATATTCCTATCGTTAGTATACTCAGTATAAGAATTTTCATCAATAATATCAGCCTGTACATCACGTATAATATTATTCTGAGAATCATATATACCTGAATAAACTTCCATTCGACGAGCATCAATCATGGGGCAAAATAATACAGCACTATCATACAATGGGGCAATACATTTCGCCATAGCTTTAAGAGTGCTGATTGAAATCAAAGGTTTATTTATTGATAAACAAATACCTTTTGCAGTTGACACACCAATTCTCAGTCCTGTATAAGATCCCGGGCCCATACTGACAGCAACAGCATCAAGACAATCAATATTTGTCTTTGTTTTATAAAGTACATCTTTAATAAAAGGAGTTAAGGAAGATGAATGATTATTACCAAGCGCACTTTCCTGCATTGCAATAACATTTCCATCTTTTGCTAATGCAACGGAACAAATTCTTGTTGCTGTCTCGATATTTAAAATTAGAGCCAATGTTATTTTATTTTATATGTTAAATTAACGCCGGGACTTTGAAAAATTGTAGTCGGTGATATTTGTACTGATTTCAAAAATCCTGTATATTTTTCATTTCCCACCATTTTTCTGCCTCGATTTACTGCAATTTTTGCAAAGCCATAACCCATAGCTATACTAAGCGGATAATCACTAAACCAATGGACACCATTATTTAACATTGCAAATGCAAGAACACCCATAAGACTATATCCAACCGGGCGTATAAATTTATATTCGGGATAATTTTCAGCTATTACAGTTAAAGTTCCCATAAATGTTGCAACATGTCCTGAAGGGAATGCATCATACCGTGGAACATGTTTTGCATAATCCAATTGGTTAGGGAAAGGTTTCCAGACACCACCATTTTCTGTTGCAGTAAACGGACTTTCCCTGCCAGTTATATGTTTTAAAAATTGAGTTGTTACAGCATTATCAACCAATACTTCTGCTAGCTGACTGGCAGTTGACAATGCACGATTATCCTTTGAAATCATTCCGTAAGTAAAAAAAGATGCTGTAATTGCTGTATGAGTCCACCCATCTCCAAGAAAATACATAGCTGTACTTATATCATAAGGAACACCAATTGAAGTCGAAAAATGATTTGAGCCTAAACTAAATTTAAAATCAAATAGAGTTTTTTGCCCATTATTGCTATATGCTGTATTTGTCTTATCATTGTAATTATTTTTATCACGTGATATTCCCAATCTGTTACCAAGCCAAACTGCACCATCAGTTATTTTCTGATCAGCAAGAACCAAAAGTGTTGTTCCACCTATCATTGCAGCAATTTTCAATGTGTTTTTTTTCTGAAAAGTTTCTACACAAATTTCTTTTATATCCGATGGAAAAAAACGAAGGAAATCATAACCTTTGGGCCTTTTATAGGCATATGTAACTCCGTGTCCAACATTATAAAATTGAACATTCTCTTTTTTATTTTTTGTAGTATCTATTAATTGAATAGAATCATATAAATGTTGAGAATAAAGATCTATAGAGTTAAAACTAAATAATAGAATTAACAAAATAAGCACATATGTTTTACTATTTATTTTCAATGTATTACGTTAAAAATTTTAAATATAAAAACGGGTGCAAACCTATAAGTTTTTTTCCAATTAATAATAATTTAACAATAAATATATTAAATGATCGTTTTCAATAATTTATAAAATAAAGATTTTGAAAGTTTTAAAAAAAATAATAAGGTTAACATTATTTGTTATTTTTTTATATTCCGGATATTTATTTGGTCAGGCTCAAGCAAATATAAATCTTCCAAAATATGACAGGCACAAAATACACTTTGGATTTCTTTTAGGTTTCAACACGATGAATTTTGTCACGAAACCTATTCAAATTAACTACAGACCTGATTCAGTACTGGTTGTTCAATCATTAGCTCAAAGCGGTTTTAATATTGGTATTATTTCGAGTTTGAGATTAGGAGAATATTGGGATTTAAGATTTGTACCTGATCTTGCTTTTGGTCAGAGAAATATAGAATATACTATTAATGTCGGAGATACCCTCCCAACAAAAGCAGTAAAAAAAATTGAATCTACTTATATCAACTTTCCATTTACTTTTAAATACAAGTCTTCAAGATATAACAATTTCAGGGCATATGTTTTAGGCGGAGGCAGAATAAGTCTTGATCTTGCATCAATGATTGGTAAAAAAAACACTGATGAAGAATATATAAAACTTAGTAAAATCAATTACGCTCTTGATGTCGGAACCGGTGTTGATTTCTATCTGGAATATTTTAAATTTTCAATTGAAATTAAAATGTCATATGGATTGAACGATTTATTAAAGAAGGATGAAACAATTTATACACAGACTATTGACAAGTTATGTTCTAAAATATTCCTTCTTTCATTTAATTTTGAATAATCAATATAATGATAAACAGAATAAACATTTCTCTAACTCCTGAAGAAGCCTGTGATAAGGAAAAAATAATACAGGCAATAAAAAGAAATATAAAACTTAAAGATGTTAGCTTTATTAATATTATAAAAAGGTCTGTTGATGGAAGAGGGAAAAGAGTCAAAGTACATCTTGATATTGAAATCTTTATTGGAGAAGCGCCATTAAATGATAAAAAAGAGCCTAATTATAAAGATGTAAGGAATGGGAAAGAAGTCATAATAATAGGTGCCGGACCAGCAGGACTTTTCGCAGCTCTTAAACTTATAGAAGGAGGTGCAAAACCAATCATTTTTGAACGTGGAAAAAATGTTTCTGACAGGAAAAGAGATATTGCTCTTCTTAACAGAGAACATAAAATAAACCCTGATTCCAATTATTGTTTTGGTGAAGGAGGAGCAGGAACTTTTTCAGACGGAAAGCTCTATACCAGGTCAAATAAAAAAGGAGATGCTGGAAAAATAATAGATATACTCATTTCTCATGGTGCAGATAATAGAATAAAATATGAATCCAGGCCTCATATTGGAAGTGATAAACTTCCTTCCGTTATACGATCAATAAGTAAAACTATTACTGATGCCGGGGGAGAAATACATTTTAATTCAAAACTAACAGATTTAGTTATTGACAACAGTAAAATAAAAAACATAGAAATAAATAACAATTTAAAAATTGATTGTAACAAACTTATATTAGCAACAGGTAACTCTGCCAGAGACATATACAGATTACTATATAAAAAAAAGATAGTACAGGAGTTCAAACCATTTGCTTTAGGAGTCAGAGTTGAACATCCGCAATCTTTAATAAACAAACTGATCTATCATGAAGATGCAGAAAATCCATTTCTTGAAGCTGCATCATATAGTTTGGCAACACAGGTAGCCGGTAGAGGCGTATATTCCTTTTGTATGTGTCCGGGCGGACAAATTGTTGCAGCAGCTACATCTGATGAAGAAGTAGTTGTAAACGGAATGTCAAGCTCACTCAGAAATTCGCCTTATGCAAATTCAGGTATCGTTGTACCTGTTGAATTTAATGATCTGAAAGAATATGGTAAATATGGACCAATGGCAGGAATTGATTTTCAAAAAAATATAGAAAACAAGTGTTATAATTTAACAGGAAGGGCCATAATTGCTCCCGCACAGAGATTAACAGATTTTATAGCCGGTAAAGCTTCAGTTTCTTTACCAAAATGCTCGTATATTCCCGGCATTAAGGAAACTAATATGTCAAATATATTCCCTGATTATATCACAAAAAGTCTTCAAAAAGGGTTTAAAGATTTTGACAGAAAATTAAGAGGATTTATAACAGAAGAGGCCATAATTCTCGGTACAGAATCACGAACATCTTCACCTGTAAAAATTCCGCGTAATAGTGATACTCTCGAACATATAAGCATTAATGGTCTGTATCCTTGTGGTGAAGGAGCCGGCTATGCGGGAGGTATTATTTCTTCTGCTATTGATGGAGAAAGATGCGCAGAAAGTATTCTGAAATAAAATACTAACTTTGCATTAATTATTATATTTTTAAAAAGTTGAAATTCTGAACAATCAATATAACACAGAATAATGACTAAAATAAGAATTACAAAAGAATACCATTTTGAAATGGCACATGCATTGCCAGGTTATGACGGATTATGCAAAAATATACATGGTCACTCCTACAAACTTTTTGTAACAATAATAGGCTCCCCGATTTCTGATAAAAACAGCCCCAAATGCGGTATGGTCATGGATTTCAATGATCTGAAAGCAATTGTAAGAAAAGAAATTATCGAAAGGCTGGATCATTCTCTGGCACTATATGAAAACGATAATAACAGGAATGATATAATCAGAGCTACAGAAAATGTAGTAATCCTTCCCTACCTGCCAACATGTGAAAATATGCTTGAAGATTTTGCAGTAAGGATAAAAGACAAACTTCCTGCAAATGTTAAACTATATAGTATAATGCTTCGTGAAACAGCAACTTCTTTTGCAGAATGGTATGCAGAGGATAACAGATGTTAAATTCAAAAACATTTTATTATCATTGACAATAGAAATCCGGCATTTACGTTTTGCTTCTTTGAATAATAGAATTTACAATAAAGATAATTTTTATTTGATAAATTTGATGTAATTTTGCATTCAGTTTTACAATATTTAACACTATTGAATTTAAATAAAATGAGTAAAAGTATTTCAGGGTTATTAATAATATTATGTTCCGTTTTGTTCTCCTGCAATCGATCTCATGATAACAAAATACCTTCAGATATAGTAAATAATCCGGCATCTGCAAATGGAATGAAAAATACTAAACATCCTGAATTTACATTTGATTCTGAATCTTTTGATTTTGGAACTATATTACAGGGAGAAAAAGCCCAACATTTATTTAAATTTAAAAATACCGGAAATTCTGACCTTTTAATATCAGATGCTTCAGCAAGTTGCGGTTGCACAGTTGCAAATTTTCCCAAAACTCCTATTAAGCCAGGTCAGGAATCTAAAATAGATGTTACTTTCGACAGTGATGGTAAACATGGTTTTTACCGAAAAACTGTTACATTAATGGCAAATACACAACCAAATAAAAAGGTATTAAGTATAAAAGTTGTAGTATTCACTCCAGAGGAGAATAAATAATCTTAATGTTTAATCAATAATAATAACTAATAATAATAACTAATAAAAAAAGAAAATGAATCTTCCTTTTATTTTATTAATGGCACAACAACAAGGTGCCAAACCGTCAAATCCATTTGTTTCATTTCTACCCATCGTATTTATCATTGCGATTTTTTATTTCTTCATGATACGTCCACAGATCAAAAAAACAAAAGAACAAAAGAAATATATCCAGGCATTGGGTAAAGGGGATAAAATAATTACTATTGGCGGAATCCACGGAAAAATAGTTGAAGTTCAGGAAACAACCTTAATAATTGAAGTTGAAGGGGGAAACAGACTTAAGATTGAAAAGAGTGCTGTTGCTATGGATGCAAACGCACAACTTACTGAAAAGAAGTAATAAAAAAATAATGTATTGAACAGAACAGGAGAAACATATTTACGTAGAAAATTTTTAAACAAACAAGGTTTAAGGAAGCGTTTATATGTTTTTTTTGTTTGTTTACTTATATCTTTATCTTTTTGGATACAGATAAAATTTTCTAAGGTTTATACTTTTGTTGTGGAACATCCTATAACTTATACTAATGTTCCCAAAAATAAAGTTGTTGTAAATATTAATAGTAAAAAGGTTATTTTAACTGTAAAAGAAAGAGGTATCAAACTTATTGGCTATAGGTATATTAATGCACCTACACCTCTTGTTATTGATATGTCACAACTAAAACAAAAAATAAAAAATGGTAAAATTCAATATTACCTCCCTTTAAATTCTGTTTATACCAATATTGGCAAACAACTTGAACATAAATCCGAACTTGTCAGTGTTTCACCTGATACTTTATTTTGTGAACTGGACGATATCGCAATCAAAAAAATTCCTGTAAGAATTATTATTTCAACAACATTTGAGAAGCAATATGGCCTCTATGATAAAATTATTTGTAAACCGGATAGTATAACTATAAAAGGCTCAAAAAAGCTTCTCGAAAATATTCATGAAATTCCTACCAAAAAGCTGGTACTATCTAACATGAATACGAATTATCATACTGAACTACCGCTACAATTCTTTCGAACTATGCAGAACATTGAATATTCAAATAAATCTGTTAATATTAATTTAAATATAGAAAAATTTACTGAAGGTTCGGTAAGCGTACCTGTTGAAGGATTAAATTGTCCTGATGGCTATTATCTGAAAATATTGCCTGAAAAAATTACTCTAAATTATCAGGTTGCCTTCAGAGATTATCATAAAATAAAACCCGATCAGTTTAAAGTAATAGCTGACTATTCAAAACTTAATGACATTAACACAAGAACTATTGATATAATGATTATTAAGTCTCCACCCAATGTACAGTATATTAAATCAGAGCAGGAAAAAGTCGAATTTATACTTATAAAAAAGTAATAAATTGCAATGTGTTTATAATTTAAATGTTATTCGTTTAATTTATCTATAAAAAAGATTATAATGATATTAAAGGTTGGCTTAACAGGTGGAATAGGTAGTGGAAAGACACTTGTAGCAAAGGAATTTACAAAACTTTGGGGAATCCCTGTATATAATGCTGATGAATCAGCAAAAAATCTTATATCCGTCAACCAGGAATTACAAAAAGATATAAAAGAATGTTTTGGAGAAAGTATTTTTGATGATTATAAGCTTAACAGAAAAAAACTTGCAGATATAGTCTTTACAGATAAATTATTGCTGAATAAACTTAATATGCTGGTACATCCTTTCGTAAGAAAAGACTTTAAAAAATGGGCTGATAATAACAAACAATTCCATTATGTAATTGAGGAAGCCGCCATACTCTTTGAAACAGGGATATATAAAGATTTCGATAAAATCATAACTGTTATCGCTCCCGAAGAATTAAGAATTGAAAGAGTATGCCGTAGAGATAACAGAGATGAAGAATTCGTAAGAAGTATAATTGCAAATCAGACTAATGATGACACAAGAATCCGCTTATCTGATTATATCATTATTAATAATGGCATGATTCCTCTAGATAAACAGATTAATAAAATACACAACAGTTTAGTAGCTATTACTAATAATGGTTGAAAGAGAAATATTAAATAATATAAGATACTTTATCAGACTTTCTTATGACGGATCTAAATTTCACGGATGGCAATCACAGAAGAATTCTGAAACAATACAGGAACTATTAAACAAAACTTTCTCTCTTGTTCTTAAAAAAGAAATTTATATTATTGGTGCCGGACGTACTGATCAGGGTGTACATGCAAAAAACTATTATGCTCATTTTGACACAGATACTATAATAAATAACATTGATGATTTAATTTATAAACTAAATAGTTTCCTGCCTGCAGATATTGTTATACATGAGATTTTCAGGGTTAAACCCAATATACATTCGAGGTTTGACGCAATAAGCAGAAAATACATGTATCAGATTACTCTTAAGAAAAATCCTTTTCTTAATAATTATTCATATTATTTATATGGAGAAAAACCCGATTTAAATAAAATGAACTATGCATCTGATATTCTGTACGAATACGAAGACTTTTCATGTTTCAGTAAATCCAAAACACAAACTAAAACAAACTTATGCAAGATAATTCATGCAGAATGGAAATATGAAAACGATTTACTTATATTTACTATAACTGCAAACCGTTTTCTTAGAAACATGGTAAGAGCTATAGTCGGAACAATGTTGAATATAGGTAAGGGTGTTTATGACGCTGACCATCTTCATGATATTATCAAAAGTAAAAACAGGAGTAATGCCGGTCTGTCAGTTCCTGCTCATGCCCTATTCCTTATTGAAATCAAATACCCTGATAACATCAGAATAGAAGATTAATTATTCTAAACATATACAATAATTTTATCACTTATCTAAAATGCTTATTCCTTCATATTTAAAACCCGGAGATACTATCGGAATTATCTCAACTGCACGAAAAATCAGTAAATCAGAACTCAAACCTGCTATTAAATTATTTGAAGATTGGGGATTAAATGTTGTTACAGGTAAGAATATCTTTAATAGTTGCAATCAGTTTGCAGGTAATGATGAAGAAAGAGCTTCAGATTTACAGGATATGCTCGACAATGACGACATTAAAGCAATTATTTGTGCACGTGGAGGCTATGGTACAGTAAGAATTGTAGATTTGATTAATTTCAACAACTTTATTAATAAACCAAAATGGCTTATTGGTTATAGTGACATTACCGTACTTCATTCTCACATACAGAACCTCGGAGTTGAAACATTGCATGCAATTATGCCTGTGAATATTAATAAAGCATCCGCATATGCTATTGAAACACTTAGAAAAGCATTATTCGGCGAAGATTTGAAATATGAGGTTAAAGCTAATATTTTTAACCGTACAGGTGAAGCGAATGGAACAATAACAGGAGGTAATCTCTCTGTACTATATAGTATTGCAGGTTCAAGATCTGAAGTAGATTTCAAAGATAAAATACTTTTTCTCGAAGACCTTGACGAATATCTATATCATATTGAACGCATGCTTATTAATCTTAAAAGAAGAGGAATATTCAGACAAATTTCAGGTCTTATCATAGGCGGAATGACTGAAATGCACGATAATACAATACCTTTTGGTAATGATGCATATGAAATAATAAACGACATAGTTTCAGATTACAACTACCCCGTATGCTATAATTTTCCTGCCGGACATATCGACGATAACAGAGCTTTAATATTAGGTCGTGATATATCATTGAAAGTTGGCATTTCAAATTCTGTTATAAATTTCTGATAGCCTAATACATATCATATCTCATCTTTCACTTTCCATAATTAAGATATGCTTTAATATATTATTTATTCAATAAGATCCGTGATCTATTAATCATTTCATTAACAAAATTTTCCTGACCTCTACCGTATCACCATATTTAAGCTTCACAAAATAAACTCCCGGACTTAATTCATTTCTTTTTATGCTTAGATTATATTTTCCCGGCTCTTTAATTCCTTTCTCAATTATAGCAACAGTATTTCCAATAATATCATACAGATTTATCTCAACATTACTTTTCTCAACCAATGAATATAAAATAGTAGTAGTCTCGCTAAAAGGATTAGGAAATACATTTAGACATACTGAATTCTCTAAATTTGTTATGGTTGAAAACATTTCATCAGATTTCTTACAAATATAAACATTTACACTATATTCATCTGTTGCGGTACATCCCACTGCATTTGTTATTGTTACATAATAGGTTGCACTGTTTGACGGACTGACAGTATTTATCTTTGTTATTGCTCCGTTACTCCATTTCCATGAATCATTACTTAAAGTACCTGGCACAACTAATTGTATTGAAGAGCCTCTGCATATTGATTGATTTGAATGTACGTTTCCTACAGGTTGTTTATTTATCCGTACTATAATAATATCAGTTGACGTACATGATTTTGCATATGTTGAACCCACGGTAACTGTATATAATTTTAATACTGTTGGAATAACCGTAATACTTGATGTTGTAGCCCCGGTATTCCATAGATAAACATTTCCATTTACACTCGTTGCCCTTATAATCAGAGGTGTTCCCTTACAAACACTTTTATCTGGTCCTAAATCCACATCTACCTTTATTACTGTAACTTTTACACTTGCGGAAGATGTCGCACCTGTTGAAGATGTTACGGTAACCTTGTATGTAGTTGTTGAAGTGGGATTAACAACAATACTTTGCATTCTTGAACCGGTAGACCAATGGTAATACTTTCCCCCGGTTGCAGTTATTCTTGGAGTATCCGGATAACATATAGTAAGATCACTCCCGGCTGTAGCTATAACCATTGGATTTACAGTTACTACAACATTATCTGTTGATGTACATCCGGAGGTATTAGCAGTAACCGTATATGTAGTAGTTATTGTCGGTAAAACTGATATTGACTGTATTTTATCGCCAGTACTCCATTGATATGTAGTTCCACCGGTAGCAGTTAAAACAATATTACTTCCTGGATGTATTGTTTTATCAGGCACTGCATTTGCTATACGAATATTACTATTTACAATTACAATTGGTTTGGCTATTATATTACCTGTAGCAGTGCCTACTGTCACAGAATATGTAGTGGTAACAGAAGGAGACACTGTAACAGAACATGCAGTAGCGCCGGTGGACCATGAATAACTTAAACCCCCTGTGGCAGTTAATGTTGCTGTTCCACCGGTACATATTGTATCATTATTTACTGAAATATCATTTGGTAATATTATGCCATCATAATATCCTATTCCTTCATCACAAAAATGTGTAAGTGAATCAGCAACGGCAGTAGCAATACCACCTGTAATGCTTTGAGTAGAATCATTATGAACACCTTCTGCATACCATACACTAACATTATTATTTCTTTTAATTACAGCCATTTTATCAGGATTATCAGGAGGATTGGAATAACCTGTTTCATGTAAAGTGATTTTATATGTTCCGGCCGTCGGCTGATTATCCGGCGTTACAGTCCAGAATCCTCTGTTAAGCAAAGAATCAATACCTTTACCATTAACCTGCAAAATATACTTATTAGGTTTTGTTCCGGAAATACCCTGATTAAAGAAACAAAGTATATTTCCGACATGCTGCATATTATTAAAATCAAATGTTAATAGCTCATAATTTGTTGATGTTCCTACAGGGAAATCAAATCCATTTTCAGTTGTTCCTCCTGAATTTATACTTCTTCTTAGCTTGCCTATAATATAAGCAGATGAAGAATACCCGGATATTGCATCATGAGCTTTTCTGGTTACACTAACTTCATTACTACCCGTACTGATCATTCCGGAAATAAAATTCAGATTTCCGGTTATACCTACTGTTTTTGATAAAGTTTTTACACCACCGCCATCTATAACTAAATTAAGAAAGTTAGAAGGAGAAGAACCTTTAATAGTTTGATTTACACCTTTCAATATATATGTTCCTGCCTGTCCTGTATTCCCTAATGAAGTTGTGTTGCCATTATTTGTTAAGTCTCCGTAATGATATACCTGTTTTCCAAGATAACTTAACAAACCGCCATTATCTACAATCATTCCTATCATTACATTTATATATGATATATTAGTCAGGGTTTTTGTTCCGTTTGAGATGTTAAGATTATTAAATGTCGTAGGGAAAGTCCCATCAATATTTTGACTGGAACCGTTAAGAATAACAGTATCAGTAGCACTTACTGAGCTGAAAGCGTTGGCTGAAGAATTATTAATCCAATTGCCTTTTACAACAAGATTTTGATTTTTAGTAATCACATTTCCCTGAGTAAATATCAGATCTCTTCCGACAGAAATATTTGCAGATAAAGTATCGTTGCTAGATGATAATGAACTATTAAATGTAAGATAACTAAAATTAGTTCCTGAGCTACCAAGAACTTTCTGATTAATACCATCAAAAATTACACATGAATTAGATGTTGATACCAATGCAGATAATGAATTATTATTAGTCCAATTGCCAAAAATATGCATATTAACATTTCCTATATTCAGAATTCCTCCGCTATTTATAAGTAGATTACCATTTACAACTAAATCACTGGGTGGAGTTGTTGCATATGTTTTTGTTCCATTTCCCAATATTAAATTATGGAATGCTGTTCGATAGCATCCATTTATAAACTGAGTACTATTATTATTAAATATTGTTGTACCACTTATATTTGCAAATCCCAGATTCGTCCAGTTACCTTTAACATTAACTACATTCCCGCTATCAACAAGTGTTGTACCGGAATTTGTTATTGACAAATCATTGTTTACAAAAATACTATCTAAAAGATATTTATTACTGTTTGATAAATTCAGATATGCAAATGTTGAAGATTTAGTTCCTTTGATTGATTGATCATTAAAGCCACAAATATTTGTATTTGAAAGCGATTTATATGAATTTTTTCCTGAATTATTTATTAAATTGCCATATAAATTAAAATCATTATTCATATTATCAAATATTCCGCTTGTAGAAAGAGTCAGATCTCCATAGCATGTAATATTATTAATACCGGCACTTGCATTAATAAATGATCCCTTTTTAATATTAAGATTCCCGTTAATATATAAGTCAGAAGCAGAAGCAGGAAAATCTATTTCACCTGTTCCGGTTGAATTTATTGTCAAATTAAAATAAGTCAGGAAATTTGAAGGAAGAATAAATGGAACAGCAGACCAGTTATTATACTCAACTGTTCCTCCTGTACCTCCTGAAGTAACCGGATTTCCCTGAGGTGAAGTCGCATAACAACCAAAATTATTGAAATTTCCTGAAGGAATATTAAACTGCAAATTATCATTTGTAATTTTCATTGTTCCTGTACCAGAAACCGAACCAAAACTATGTC
>JAUZOY010000320.1 GCA_030706235.1 Bacteroidota bacterium
TCTTTGTATTATCAGGATTTGTAATCCGATAAACTCTTCCATTCAAACCAGAGTTACCTCCAGCAGCCCTTTTCCTCCTGCCCAATCAATGGCCGAGCTATACCTGTACGCTTCCGCCCGGTTGACAATTTCTGCCTTCACCGGGTTCTCATGGATATAGTTTAGTTTCTGATTAAAGTAATCGTTCAGGAATATCTCCTGTGCATCATTCCCTTCTTGCCAGAACTTGTAATTTGTAATTTTCTTATCATTCTTACCCGCATATTCAAATCGGTTCAACATCCAGTCCCGCCGGCTTTCCCCACTCTCAACCAGCAACGTATGAAGTATGGCCTTACTCGTAAATTTCTTAAAATCACGCAGAATATCAGAAACTTTATGTTCTCCCAAAGAACCGACAATCATATGCATATGATTGGTCATGAGTACCCACGCATAAATTATCAATCCTTTTTCTTTCTGACAGTACTGCAAAGAATCTATAATAATGTGCCTGTATACGGGGCGAGTAAATATATCTACCCAATCCACCACGGTATCGGTAACAAAATATACTTCACCGTTTATCCGATTCTTGATATCCATATTTTTATGAATTTAAGGTTTGCAAATATAGTGATTGTATTTGAATAATTGAAAATAGCGGATTACAAATCCTTATAATACAAGAAGGTGGGATAACATATCCCACCAACCAGCATTACCATTTTCTTATTTAAGGAAGGACATCTCCGGAAGGACAGGAGGACGGAGACTATCATTTTCTGCTTATTATTACTTACTCTTTTCCAGAACTGAAAACGTACTGCCTGTAATTTCAGACATTTTGGTGAAAGAGTAATCTAAGGCATTCAAAAGTTGGTCGAGGCTATATTTCCCTGTGGAAGTTTTCCACACTTCAATATATTGGTTCAGTTTTTCGTCGGGCACATCCTTGTAGGTAAAAAGTGCATAGGCTATAATTTGATTCGTCATTTGTTGCTCATAATCAGCAGTAAATATTGAAGTTAAATTACTTTTTATCTCTTCATCCGATATTTGTTTGTCCTTGGGCTGGTTATAATTAGCACCCTTTATCATGGATAGAATCAGGTTTCTCACCAATTTAAGTGTAAGTTCAGAGGATTTCATTTCCTGATTGAGAGTAACCAACTGCTGAACCCGACCTTGTGCAGGCGGTATGACTTTCAAAGACTGAAAATAAGCAGCCACTTCCTTTTGTTTTTCAGACGAAGCAGCCTCTTTTTCCAATCGATTGAATTCCTGCATAAAAGGATTATCGAAAAACGTTACCACCAGTTTCATGCTATCTTCCTTCGAATATTTCTCAAGATATTCGGAAAAATATTTTACTGCATTCTTGGAATTCAGTCCTGTAGTCATAATCGTTTTAAACTGCTCAAATTGCTCCGGTTTAGAGAAGGTGCTTTTTTTCTCTTCTATTTTTGTGGTAATCATACCATCAAGTCTCGAAAGCTGATCTTTTATTCCTGACAAGACAATTACTTGGTCTACTGTTTTGGGTGTGCTTTGCCCAAAAGCATTCAGACTGAATAAAGCCACTAAAATACATGTAAGTAATTTGATTTTCATATTATTTTTTATGTAAAGTTTAATTCTCCTACAATAATAAATTGATGTCTATTGTTACAACTAAAAATGAGATTTCCTCATTTAATTTACAACAAATTCATTATGACAATAAGACTGTAAATTTCCATGAGTCATATATTACTTTTAAACAGACAGTTGCTTCTTACTCCTTAGGATGTAAGGGCTTATTAAAGCATGGAAAAGTTTTATTATATTTAATCTCAACAGTATCCCCGACTTTAAGTGATAGGTCATGACTATCACCTGTGTATTTTGTTCCGTTAACTTCAAACTCATAAGAATATGAAAATTCATGTTTTACTGGTTGATTCGGATAATAATTACGCTCGTCTATAATTATTGCTTTAGTATGAAATGCATTTTCATCTACTAAAAAATCAGTAAGAACTCTCTTTGATAATACTGAAATACAATATATTAGCAAACACACACCTAGCACAATCCATATTTTATCTGATAATTTGTTTTTTCTCCCTTTTTTCATCTTTGCTGATCTGTTTTGTCTTTTAATTGCTGACGTTTATTATTTGTAACTCCATTTACTGTTGTCTCAGTTATTTTTTCTGCACCTTTTGCAACGTTTCTAATTATTCTTTTTGTCGTTTCAGTTGTTTTTCGAGTTATATTATTTCCTGTACCTTTAACTAAAGTTCTTCCAGTACTACTAAGTCTGCCTGCATTCGTAGTGCCAACTTTAGATAATGGAGCACCTACAAGTTTATTTGATAATCCCCCTGCAAGTTTATCAGCAGTTAAATCTATTGCAGTATTTTTTAATACATTTACAGGATTTTTCTGAACATCAACTTTTAAACCAGAACCTGTTGTTTTAACGGCGACAGTATTATTTATTGTACTCGCTAAAACAGCTGCTCCACCTTTTACAAAAGCACTAGCACCACTTGTCAGAGCACCAACAGCCATTGAAGTCCCTATTGAAACAAGATTAATATTTTGAGTAAAAGGCTGAGCACTACCATTTGCATAATTACTAATGACTTGCCCTCCATAATCTGCTAAACCCCCAATTAAGGCACCTGCAATATTGTCAACAATTGCAACTCTTCCATCTGGATCAGTTTTAAGTACCATGTTATTATCGCACATGGAATAAGGGCTTTCAGCATAAGCTTCTTCAATTTCCGGATCAGGAGTCTGGAAACGCGCAATAGCCGGATAATATTGTCTCCAAACAATATCATAGGTATCATACCCATGCATTTCCACAAACTCCTTGCCGTTGTATTTATAGGGTTGCGTACTCGGGTTATCCCCGGTATTCGAAGCCCTGGGCAAGCCGCTGGGATAGTATTGGGTATATTGTATTGTTTTCTTTGTATTTACCTGCCACACTTCCCGGTTATTTCCTAAATGATCCCTCCGGTAATAACAATAATAATTAGGCAACTTGACA
>JAUZOY010000321.1 GCA_030706235.1 Bacteroidota bacterium
CTGGATCATCATATAGTTCAACAAACTGCACACCATATATGTCAACATTACGTGCAATCTCATGTACCAACAATTCAATGTCATTATGTTGTAATATAAGATCCAGTTGTTTTTTATCACTGGTTTTTGTTGGTACTATTTCAATACCATTACGCACAATAGCAGCAGCTTCTGTATCTATTGCATTTGCAAGATAGCCGTTAGTTAAGTATAAATATTCACAATCTTTGTATGTTAAAAGGGCGGTTGTGCCTGAATATTTACGTCCAGGTACATTGCGCTTCTCACCAAGAATGCTTGCAAGTGAAACATTTGTTGATGGCGTTATTTTTGTACCATCCGATAAAATAGCATGAGATACTTCAGATTTGTTTATTTGACGGTTATTTTTAATTCGCATAATTCCCTCCACTGGGACCATAAGCCCGTTATAAAAATACATGTCCTCCTGCAAGTGGAGGATGTTTATCGCGTTTTAAAATGCCTTTATCACTGCCTATAAGAAGTGGGGCATTACTATTCCCAAATACACCAGAAGCTCTAACCGCTAATGCTAAAGCTATAGGGATATCATCATGTGCACCTTTGCCCGCTAATTTCAGGTGCTTCGTGTTGGCATTTTCTTCATAACAGAATGATACAAGTTCTTCTCTAATTCTATCATCATCGGGGATTTCAAGAATTCTATTATCCATTGCAATTTTTAATTCCGACATCAATGGAACTTTAGAAGTGGTTGTAAAATTGAATCCTTCACACTTAATGCCAGGATAGTTTGATTTAAAATAATCTATTAATGTCACACCAATACCAGCATTATCTATCAAGACTTTAATCGGTTTAAATGCTTGAGATTCCCTATGAAGTTCGAATATTATTTCACTCGGACTTTTACCATTGAATCGTAAGTATCGAACAACTCGCAAGTTCTTTTTATCTGTACAGTCTAATATAACAATAACTGTGTAGTCATTTTCAATTGCGAGGTCAGCCCCAATTACATATCGATGATTGGGAAGTGCAAACGGAATTTGTGGTAAATCAAGTTTCAAAGTATTGTTAATATTATCAAGACTAAAAAAAGCGCCTTCTGCATCGGTAAAGACACAAAGGAACTCACGTTGATATTTAGGAGATTCTATTCCACCACAATTCCATTTTTCACGCTCCAGTTCTTCAGGATCAATAAACGGAACTTTCTTACCATCTTCCAAAAAGTATGCATCATCATGTGTAAAGTGAAATCTTGTGTAAATAGAATCTTCTTGACAAGCCCTGAAAAATTCACCCGATGAAAGATTCGGTGTGGAAATAAGCATTATTTTACCCTTACGACTCATTATCGTAGGTGAAATTACTGTAAATAAAGAATCCGGCACGTAGGAAGCTTCATCTACTAAACAGAGGTCTATTGTAAGTCCTCTGAGTGAATCGGGGTTACCACCAGGTATACTCTCAATTTTTGATCCGTTTTCAAATTCCAGCACAGACATTGTACTACGAGTGATTGATGACGAAGCAATTTTAGATCCCATTAAAATGCTATAGATAGTATTAAACATCTCAAGTGATTGTCGTTGAGATTTTGATACAAGTATCACTCTGTAATTGTTATTAGTATAACAAGCATGAATAGCCATCACAGAGAAAATAAATGATTTACCGAAACGCCTAGAGCATCTAGCGGCAATAAATCTGCTCTTACACATGAGAATTTTTTTTTGACCTTCATGGAGTTTTAGGTTTAAAAATTCTGTAGCGAAATATACAGGATCATCTCTAAGCCGATTAACTGATAATTGTTTCTTCGCCATTATATCAACTCATAAAGATCTCTATAGAATTCTTCGTTTATCCAAAAGTCGATGGCTATACAATTTATCTGCTGCAAAGTTTCAGGTTTAGCGTGATTATGATAGTGTAATTTATGTAAAAATTCAGGAATGAAAATAACTAAACTTTTATCTTCATTTAACCAAAGATGATGTCCGTTACTACTTAAAAATTTTTTATTTATGGGATTACACCCATAACATCTTCGTTTATGATGTTGTTTAAATTTATTTATATGTACTAATTCAGGATGATCTATATTCCATTTTTTCTTATAACACAAATCGCAAAGTTGTTTCTTATCATAACCATGCCATTGTTTTGTGTGATTAGTTCCACAAATTGTACAATATTCTGAACCATCATATTTATGGTTCATTTGATTTATATTTAAATTTGCAGCTATAAGTGCATTATTCCATGAACCAAAATAAGATTGATATATCTTATAATCAGGATATCCATTTTTTAATATCATATCCCGTTTGGTTGGTACTCTCCCTAAATTTTTGGCTGCTCGTTGAAGTTCTTTAATTAAAAAATTTTTAGTATAACATAAACCATCATGTATTTTTAAACCTGCTCTAAGTAATGCTTTATTCCATGATCCAAAATATGTTATATAAACACGATAAGATGGGAAACCTTTTTTAACACACATGTCTCTTTTTATCGGGAGTCTCCCATATATTTTGATAAATCGAAAAAGTTCTCTAATTAAAAATTCTTCCGTATATTGTTTTAGCATACAACCACTTACATTTCACGTTTT
The DNA here is from genome assembly GCA_030706235.1 of Bacteroidota bacterium. Taxonomy (GTDB): domain Bacteria; phylum Bacteroidota; class Bacteroidia; order Bacteroidales; family GWE2-29-8; genus JAUZOY01. The sequence goes on from JAUZOY010000321.1 coordinate 2,606, forward strand.
ATAACCCAACAATCGTGAAGTAATCTTTGTGCATATACATACGGAAGATAACCAAAACCTTTATCACCCCACGAAGAACCCCAAGAATTACGAAATATAAAACACTGCTTAGTATCATCATATCCCACAAAACAAATTGCATGTCCGCCAAGTAATCTTTCACCACTCTTAGGTAATGGGACCATACCTGTTTTTGCAACTTCAACAGTTTCGAATGATGGGTAGATGCTAATCCCTCCCACAAACGGGAATCCATCTGCAAGACATAACTTCATTTGATCAATGGTTGATATAGAAAGATATGTGATAATCTTATGTGGTGCAGCATCATTGTAACATGCTTGGGTTGGTTTTGTTTTAACTTTAGATTCGTTGTATGGGAATAACTTTTCATCACATACCCCATA
>JAUZOY010000322.1 GCA_030706235.1 Bacteroidota bacterium
ATGGAAGTGTATTAATCCGCTTGCTGAAAAACCTCCAATTTGGGGCAGCGAAAAAGAGTTCTTTGATTTTATAAATGTAAAATGGCAGGAGCCGCAAAAACGAAATATTTAATGCAGCCACACAATTATTTCTTAGTTCTTTTTGAAAAGAATAAATTCGATATACCAAAAGCGATAGGACAAAAACAAATAGGTATTGAACAGTATAAGCAATTATGTGATGATTTATTTACAGAATTTGAAACCGGAGAAATAAAATGGCTGATAAAAGAAAGAAGAATATTTGAAATGGCCGAAACAAAAAAATTATTTGAACTTGAAAATGCGATTACGGTTAATTGTTATGTTGTTATTGATGCAGTAAAAAAAATATAAAATGGAAATAACTATTGTTTCTTTGATTGAAAGATTTATAGACAGACTTGTGCCATTAATTCAGCACCTGAATGAATATGACTTTGAATATAAAGTATTTAGGGCGCATAAATTAAGAGATGGGAAATTAGGACTTATAGTTACCATTGCAGATTTATTCAGGCAACTTCTTTTAGATGAATCCTGGGAGTATAAATTTATTGCGGAAGATGATATGCGTTTCATAGTTAGTAATCCGAAAGAAATAATTGAAAAATGTTTGCAGCAGACCCCAGAAGATTATGATATGCTATACCTTGGCTGTAATCTTTGGCAACCATTGATACATAAGCATAGTCAAAACCTGATACAGGTAAATGACGTTTATGCATTACATTCGGTTATTTATTCCCGGAAAGGAATGCAAAAAGTTTTAAATGAAATTCATCAAATGGTAAACATTATCGCTCTTGATGTTTTAATAAAAGAGAAAATATTGCCTGATGGTAAAAGTTATTGCAGTTTCCCGATGCTGACAAAACAGGTAGAATCTTATTCCGATATTGAAAACAAAATTGTAAACTATGATAAAGTTTTACAGAACAGATTCAACCAAAGAACAAGACATTTATTATGATAAGCCTTTGCCTGACAAATTATAACAGGTTTGAATTTTTAATAGAATCATTTGCGCAGGTAATTGATGATAACAGAATATCAGAGATTATCATTTCAGATGATGCGTCTAACGATGGTAGTTATGAAAAGTTAGTTGAATGGTTTGCAGGACATGGAAAAGTAAAACTGTTTCAAAATCTATCTAACAAAGGGATGTCGTTGAATAAAAAAATAGCAGTCGAACTGGCAACAAATAATACCTGCATCTTGTTTGATAGCGACAATGTTATTTCGCCTGATTATATAAATGCTTTATTTCATAACGGGCAGTTAATGACAGACAAAGTAATTAATGTTCCGGAATGGGCGCAACCTGATTTTAAGTTTTCCAAATACGCCGGATCTTTCCTTCGGCTTAAAGAAGCAAAAGAAAGCATGATCGACCCTATGTTCCGGTGTATGATGAATTGCTGCAACTATGTTGTCAACCGGCAAATGTATATTGATGTTTACGAGTATGATGAAACTATTAAGCAGGCAGATACAATTGCATTTAATTACAGGTGGCTGCAAAAAGGGTATTGTTTTTATGTAGTACCAGGAATGAGGTATTTTCACAGGGTGCATAAACAAAGCGGATTTCTGGAAAATATAGATTACAACATGAAGCAGGCAAAAGAATTTGAAAATAAAATTTTGCAATTATCAGAATGATAATATGCTATTAAAATATTTTTATGGCAAAATACATTTTACAAAAAGACTTACCGGATGTTAAGGCCGGCGCAGAAGGTGTTATAAATGAAATAGGAGTATTATGTTTTTATGAATCATTAGGAACTCCTGAATATTTTTTCCCAAAAGGGTCTTATGAAAACAAACCTGAATGGTTTAAATTAAAAGAAGTGATTAGTTGCAAACTATACGGCCAACTCGGGAACCAGATGTTTCAATATGCTGCTACGATAGCAACTGCATTAAAATACAACCTGCCTTACTGCGTACCTAAGCATACCCTTAATGATAAAGTATGGAAGCCGTATTATTTTGAAGGTGTAAATTATTGTGATGAAAAATTATCAGACGCAACGATTTGGAAAGAACCTTCCCACGCATACCATGAAATACCTAAGCCAGAAGGAAATTTAATTTTGGATGGATACATGCAATCGTACAAGTATAGTCAAGACTACTTACCGGAGATTAGAAAAGCATTCGGATTTGAATTTTATGACAGCAAAGCAGAATGTACTTTTATTCATGTACGCAGAGGCGATTATTTGAAGTACCCATTACATCATCCAGTAGTTACCGTTCAGTACTTAACAGAAGCAATGAAAATATCGGAAGAAAAGGGGGTTACACATTTTAGTTGCTTTTCTGATGATATTGAATGGGTAAAAAAAAATATAAATAAAGAAAAATTTCCTGAATATACTTTCGAATATTCTGATGGTAATAGCGAAATGATTGATTTAAAATTAATGGTTTGTTGCAAGAATGCTATAATATCAAATTCTACCTTTAGTTGGTGGGCCGCATATCTAAATAATAATCCAAATAAAATTGTGATAACTCCTGATGAAAGTAACTGGTTCGGTCCGAATAACAAACATTTAGATGTAAAAGATTTATTGCCGGAGAATTGGCTACGAATAAAATATTAATTTATGACAAGAGAAGAATTATTAATTGATTTAGCCAAGGAAACAGGCACAGATAAACTGGGGCATGGATATATGCAGGTGTATGCTCAATATCTGCCGGAAAAATGCACATCATTATTAGAGATTGGCATAGCCGAAGGGAAATCGGCAATGATGTGGGATATGTTTTACGGCCACGATACCTTGAATTTGCATTATCTTGACTTATTTATTAATCCTGATTTTGTAAATGAAAGATGGTGTAAAAACAGGGGCATTACTCCACATAAAGGGAGCCAGGCAGATATAAATGTTCTTTCTGAAATAAAAGATACATTCGATGTAATCATAGATGATGGGAGTCAC
>JAUZOY010000323.1 GCA_030706235.1 Bacteroidota bacterium
CGGATGCTTGTAATAAGAGATGAAAACGGAAACTACACGCAGGATTATAAAAACCTTACTTCCGATTATTATCTGAACTTTTAATTAAGTTTAAACGCATAGTTACGCAAAGTTTAGAGAGTTTTTTCTCATACTCACTCAGTGTAATATTCAATTTTACTTTGCTGATATAGTATGAATTTTGATTTTTATTCCAAAGTCATATAATGGAGTTTTTAGTATCGAATAATGATTTTAAAAAAAACTTTATAAACTTTAAGAACTAATTTATTTGCATATTAAAAAAAAGTTGTACTTTTGCATCGGGTAAGTCTTATACGAACAGCTCCTGTCAAACTCCCCCAGATTCGGAAGAAAGCAAGGGTAGATGGTTGAGCGTTGCGATGTAAGGAGCTTACCCTTTTTTTATATAAAACTTCATACTATTATGTTGTTACATATACATCCCGATAATCCTAGGCCAAGTCATATACAAACTGTTATAGATTGTCTTTCTTGCGGTGGAGTGATTATCTATCCTACAGATACTATTTACGGACTTGGATGTGATATAAACAACCGTAAGGCTGTTGAAAGAATAGCCCAGATAAAAGGGATAAATATTGATAAAGCTAATTTATCTCTGATTTGTTATGATTTGAGTAATATCTCAGATTATACGCGACAAATTAGTAATTCAGCATATAAGCTGATGAAGAAGGTTTTGCCTGGTCCTTATACAATTGTCCTCAATGCAAACAATAATGTTCCAAAACTCTTTCAGAGCAAGAAAAAAACTGTTGGGATAAGGGTGCCGGATAACAATATTGCCAGAAGTATAGTACATGAATTCGGGCGCCCTATTGTTTCTACTTCAATCAGAGCTTTTAATGAAGAAATTGAAGAAAATGAATACCTGACAGATCCCGAACTTATTCATGAAAAGTTTTTCAATCTTGTCGATATTGTAATCGATGGAGGATATGGCGATAATAATGCATCAACTGTTGTCGATTGTACCGACGAAGAATTCAAAGTACTAAGATATGGTAAGGGAAGTATTGATGAATTTCTATAATTAATTTAAAAATGTATTATTGTGGAAATTTCTGTTCCCAAAAAGAATAATATTTTTAATGTTTCAGATATTAAAAATAATAATCCCCAGGAAGAAATATTTGAAAATCTGTTCAAAAATGAAAACCTCAGGATCGAAAGAATAATTTCTTCAGGACAATTTACACCGGAGAATGAGTGGCTGGTTCAGGATATTGACGAATGGGTTATTCTGCTTCAGGGAGAATCTGTACTTAAATTTTATAATAATCAGACAATAAATCTTTCAAAAGGCGATTATATACATATTCCGGCTAATACAAAACACAGGGTAGAGCATACAAGCAATGAACCAATTTGTATCTGGCTTGCGGTACACTATATGAGTTGAAAGTTAAAAGTTGGAGATAGAAAGTTTTAAATGATTGATAAAGATACAATAGTTGCGGTAGCGACGGGGACGAATGGGGCGATATCAGTGATCAGGGTATCCGGTGAAAATACATTTGCAATATGTGACCGGGTTTTCAAAGCAGGCAATAATAAAACCTTAACTTCAGCAGATTCACATACAATTGTTTATGGACATATTTTTCAGAATGATATTACTGTAGATGAAGTATTAATATCAGTGTTCAAAGGTCCTAATTCATATACAGGTGAGGATAGTGCAGAAATATCATGTCATGCATCCGGTTATGTCATTCAAAAAATATTATCATTATTAATCGAAAAAGGTGCCAGATCAGCAAGACCGGGAGAGTTTACCATGAGAGCTTTTCTCAATGGTAAGCTTGATCTTTCGCAGGCTGAAGCTGTTGCCGATCTTATAGCATCATCATCAGAACTATCTCATAAAGTTGCCATAAATCAGCTCAGGGGTGGCTTTTCAAGTGAAATTAAAAACCTTAGAGATCAGTTATTGCATTTTTCTTCAATGCTTGAACTCGAACTCGATTTTAGTGAAGAAGAAGTAGAATTTGCCGACAGAAAGGAATTTATAAAACTCATAGAAAAGATAAACCTGCATATTTCCTCACTTATCCAATCATTCAGATTAGGCAACATAATAAAAAACGGAGTCCCCGTAACTATAATAGGAGAGCCCAATGTAGGAAAATCTACTCTGTTGAATGCACTTCTGAATGATGATAAAGCAATAGTTTCGGATATTCCCGGAACTACACGCGATGCAATTGAGGATACCATCAATATTGACGGAATTATCTATCGATTTATTGATACAGCTGGTATCAGGGAAACCAATGATACTATTGAAACCATTGGAATAGAGAGAACATATAATAAGATAAACCAGGCAGATATTATTCTATATCTTTTTGATGTGAATAATACCGACAAAAATAAAATCAACAGATCTCTTAAAGAACTAAAATCCAAGCTGTCAGAAGACAAAAAAATTATAATTATAATTAATAAAACAGACAAAAAAAACAACCTGACAGCGTACGAAGTACCTGTCAGCGTTGATGTACCTGTCAGCGTTGATGTACCTGTCAGCGTTGATGTTCCTGACAGGTTTAATGAACCTTATTCTGTCCTGTCAGGTTACGAAGTTCCTGACAGGTTTATTGAACCTTATCCTGTTATCTGCATTTCCGCAAAAAACAAAACCAACATTGACCAGCTTATTCTGAAGCTTAAGGAAATAACCAATACAAAAAATATTTCAGGAAGTGAAATTATAGTCTCAAATATACGACATTGGGAAGCATTGACCAAAGCATATGAACATACCCAAGAAGTTTACAAAGGCTTTCAAAACAATATACCTTCAGACTTAATCGCTACTGATCTCCGTTCCGCTCTCTATTATCTTGGTGAAATCACAGGTGAAATCTCATCTACAGACATATTGAACAATATCTTTTCCAGTTTTTGCATAGGAAAGTGAAATATTAACAAATTTATTTAA
>JAUZOY010000324.1 GCA_030706235.1 Bacteroidota bacterium
AAATTTTATATTTGATTATATGATAATTAGCACGAATCAGGCAGTCAGGTAAAATTACCCGATTTTGCTTTCAGTATAAAAATAATTAAATAAAATTATAATTTTGCATAGAGTATACCGTGATAATATCTTCTACTGTTAAATTTCACGTAAGACAATAAATAGGGCAAATATGAACGTAAAGAAATTATTCAGCATTTCGAACAGAGTTTTAACAGCATTCATTATTATAGCATCAGTAATTAGTTTTGTAAGCATAATATGTATTATCAAGCTTAACAAAAGCTATATGCTTATAAATCAAAACCATAAAGCTAACATATTAACTTACTATCTCAGGGATTTACGTTCTATGGTCAGAGAGTCACAGAGACTGACAAACAATCTGGTCATAATGTTCAAACAGGAAGATAAAAACAGATTAATAAAGATACACGATGAAGAATTTCCTGAACTAAGGACAAAAATTAATAATGATCTGTTCAATTATTCTGACAAGAAAGAAAATGATTCGATTCAGAACGTTTTGATGGGTTTTGAGCCTCTGATATCAATGCAAAAAAGAATAATTAACAAATTGAATTTGCTTAATAATAATTCAGACAGCATTAATGATAAACAAGCCATTATATTTATTAATAAAGAATTAAATTCCAGAACATCAGAATACATGGCAGCAATGACAAATCAAATAAACTATTGTTATAATCTGAATGAAGAAAACTATAAAATATTTATAAAAGCTAACAGGTGGATGACAGGATTCCTGAAATATATGATTGCAATTGTAATAGTCATCTCAATAGCAGTCTATTATCTAACAAGAAAAATAATTACAAAACCATTAAATAAATTAAGGGGGATAGTACTATCTATAGGGAAGGGTAAATTAACAGGTATTGACATATTAAACAAGCGAAATTCATTATTGGACGGATACCAGACAGATGAATTAGGGCAAATGGGAGAAGCTGTAAAAGAGCTGATTGAAGGACTTAAGACAACAGCAGATTTTGCAAAAAAAATTGGGGAAGGAAATCTCAATACATCATATAAACCACTTAGTGAAGATGATGAGTTAGGAAATTCTCTATTAGAAATGCGTTCGAGTTTGCAAAAAGCATTAGAAAATGAAAAAAAGAATAAAATTGAAGACGAAAAGCGAAACTGGGCTACAATGGGTTTAGCGCGAATCGGAGAAATATTAAGACAAAACAATGATGATGAACAAAAACTTTTTGATAATGTTATTTCATGGTTAATAAAATATATGGGAGTCAATCAGGGGGGATTATTTCTGATTAACGATGAAAATAAAGAAGATAAATACATTCAGCTTGTAGCAGCTTATGCATATAACAAGAAAAAATATATTGAAAAACGGATAGAAATAGGAGAAGGAATAATAGGACAATGCGTATTAGAAGGCGATAAAATATATATTACCGAACTACCATCTGATTATCTGGAAATCACGTCAGGATTGGGTTATGCAACACCCAAATGTCTGTTAGTAGTACCATTGAAAATAAACGATGAAATACATGGTGTTGTTGAAATAGCTTCTTTTGAGGAACTTGAAAAATACAAAATAGATTTTGTTGAAAAGTTAAGTGAAAGTATTGCTTCAACTATATCAGGAGTTAAAACAAACTTCCGCACAAAAAAACTTCTTCAGCAATCGATGGAACAGGAACAGGCTATCCGGGCACAGGAAGAAGAAATGCGTCAGAACATGGAAGAGCTTAAGGCAACCCAGGAAGAAGCTTACAGAAAAACCATTGAAATGGAAAAATTACTTTTAGAAGCAAAAGAAAAAGAAGATATGTTGCGTTCGCAGGAAGAAATGCTTAGTATAAATATGGAGGAAATGACAGCAACACAGGAACAGATGAACTTTATGCAGGAAGAAATGAGGGCAATGAATACCATTACAGACCAGATTGCTTTAGTTTCGAAAACAGATTTAAGAGGGAATATTACTTATGTTAATGATGAATTTGTGAAGTGGTCAAAATACAGCCGGGCGGAACTTACCGGTAAGAATCACAGAATTTTTAAATCAGGGCATCAATCTGATGATATATTCGTTGAGTTATGGGAAACAATTACCTCAGGCAAAGTATTCAGAGCGGATATAAAAAATAAGGCAAAAGATGGCTCTTATTATTGGGTTGATGAAATAGTTGCCCCTGTTATGGATGATTATGGGAAACCTGTAGAATATATTGCACAACGTTATATTATCAATGACAGGAAGGAGAAAGAAGAAGAGACAAGACAGAGAATTGAAAAATTAGAACAGGAAAACATGGAATTAAAAATTAAGCTAAATAAATAATTTGTAACACTATGTGTTATTTATTATAATATTTTGTCAACAGTAAAAAGGTTCTCTGATTAAGTAGTATTATAATATAAGTAAAATCACAAAAATCTACATATTTGTAGAAAGCACAAAATCAAAATAATACAAAACACTTTTTTCGATAATATTAGTCAGGTATGGGATAGGTATTGGATGCATACGAGATAGGTATTGGAGAAGTATTATTGAAATTTTATAATTATTTTTTCACACTATTTTATTTGCAAGAAAAATAAACAATCCACTTGAGGTGAAATAGTTGTATCATTAATGGTAGAAGTAATTACGGTAAATGCAAAAATCACTACTACTCAGGATAAATAGCTTGTTAATATATCCTATTTATTTTTTATTTTTCTTTTGTTTTAGGAACTTGTTCTTTTATCCATTCATCAGGGATATTAACAAATAAGCTAATAGTAGTACTATCAAAGATTTTAACCTTCTTTTTAATAGCTTCTAAAATTCGTCTGTCCGATATAATGTTTTTGTGCTTTTTAAGTAATCCATTGTATATATGCTCAAATACTTCATGTGTACGTAATTTGTAAGCATCACTTAATGTACTT
>JAUZOY010000325.1 GCA_030706235.1 Bacteroidota bacterium
AATAATATCATCAATAGTATTGGCTGTTCCTCCGATGATTTTATTCTTTCTTATTATCTCTCTTGCGCCGGCAACACTCATGTCATTCAGGCCAAGATGAACTCCATCGGAATCAATTTCCTTTGCAAGAATTGGATTGTCGTTGAGAATAAATGTTGCCCCGAATTTTTCACATAGTTTTTTGGCATGATCAGCTGTTTTCAGAATAATATCATCAGGTGTATTTTTCATTCTTAACTGAATCCAACGACATCCTGCATCCAGAACATTCCCGATATTGAGGATATGCTGTTGCGGTGTGTTTCCCTGTGATATATATTGTATTTTATTTAGCATGATAGCCTATTAAAGTTGAATTGGTTGATAAAAAGTTTTCAACGTATTCCTTTGCAAGTATGCATGATTCCAAAAGAGGATGACCGTTGACGATATTTGCAGTTATTGCAGAAGAAAGAACACATCCGGAACCATGTTTAGGAAAGACATTATCATCTTTTTTCTTTTTTATCTGATGGGTCTCATTTTTATAATAGAGATAGTCCGTTCCCTTTTCTTTTTCATTATGTCCTCCTTTTAATAAAACAGGACATAGATAAGAAAGAGTTTTAGCAGAAGAAAAAGCATCATCATTATCTGATAATAGTTTTATTTCTTCGTAATTCGGAGTAATTAATGTAGCCTTTGTTAAAATCTTTTTTAAAAAATCTTTATTTCCCTGATTAAGATTGAATCCTGTACTTGATTTTAAAACAGGATCAATAATTATTGGTATATCTTCTGAAAAGCTATTAACTACATCTACCAATTCATTCAGAAATTCAAAAGAAGGGACAATTCCAAATTTTATTGCTTTGACAGGGTAATGTTCAAGCATAGTTATGATTTCCTTTTTGACAATTTCGGTATTTCTCCATTCAACAGAATAGAAAGTATCGGACGTTTGTAATGTCAATCCACTGCAAACAGCCAATCCTATAGTGTGATGCTGTTCAAAAGTTTTAACATCTGCCAAAATTCCGGCACCGCCAGAAGGATCGAACCCTGCAACCGTTAATACAAATTTGCGTAAAGCTTGCATTTCTTATATAGTTCTTTAAAAACATTCAAGCTGTCATTAGTCTGAGACCAGATAGCTCCCAACACAGCAACACCATAAAACCCTCTGTCGAGAACATCGGTAACATTCTTTGAATTGATTCCACCGAGTGCAAAAACCTTAACATTTGTTTCATTAGCAGAGATTTTAAAATCCTTACTGATTTTTTGCATATAACCTTGTTTTGAAATACTATCGTATACAGGGCTAAAAAAACAATATTCAAAAAAGGCCTGAAGCTCAGTTACATCTCTCCAGTTATGACATGAAGTACTCTGAGTTATTTTTTGTCCTTCATAATTAAGAAAATAATTAGTAGCACCTTCTTTCCTTGCAGTTTCGTTATAATGTAAATATCTTATATCGTAGCCTTTTACTATCTGATGATGCTGATGAATTGAAACCTTTGACAAATATTCAGGAGAAATTTTCTCAATGTATCTTATCAATTCATATTCGGTATATTGTGGTTTGCGAATATGAAACAGTTCCAGACCGTTATCAAACAGATTGTTGACAATGTTTATTTCATCAGAGACATCCTCAGCGGGTGATATTACTATTAAGTTTGTCAAATTATATGAGTTTATAATTATAGTTTCTCAGGTTTATTAATTCATCTTTTCATTTTCAGATTTTTTATTCACTATGAATAAATTTCTCCTCCCGACTTTTTAAATTCTTCAGCTCTTTCAGACATTCCTTTTTCAGCCTGTTCTCTGAGATCTTTAGTGATTCTCATAGCGCAGAATTTTGGTCCGCACATAGAACAGAAATGAGATGTTTTGGCTTTTTCATCAGGCAAAGTTTCATCATGAAATTTATATGCTTTTTCAGGATCAAGAGAAAGATTCAGGTGATCTTTCCATCTGAATTCAAATCTTGCTTTGCTTAAAGCATTATCTCTGTACTGAGCACCGGGATGACCTTTAGCAAGATCAGCAGCATGAGCAGCCAACTTGAAAGTGATTACTCCGTCCCTGACGTCCATTTTATTAGGGAGACTCAGATGTTCTTTCTGGGTAACATAACAAAGCATTGCCGTTCCGAACCAACCAATCATTGCTCCTCCGATAGCAGAAGTAATATGATCATATCCCGGAGCAATATCAGTTACCAAAGGGCCTAAAGTATAGAAAGGAGCTCCATGACAAGCATTCAACTGTCTATCCATATTTTCTTTGATCATATGCATGGGGACATGTCCCGGGCCTTCAATCATGACCTGAACATCATGTTTCCAGGCAATTTGAGTAAGTTCGCCAAGAGTATCAAGTTCTGAAAATTGAGCTTCATCATTTGCATCAGCAATACTTCCCGGTCTTAATCCATCACCAAGAGAAAATGCTATATCATATTTCTTCATTATCTCGCATATATCTTCAAAATGAGTGTAGATAAAACTTTCTTTATGATGTGCCAGACACCAGCTTGCCATTATCGAACCTCCGCGAGAAACAATTCCTGTTACTCTTTTAGCTGTGAAAGGTATACATCTGAGAAGTACTCCTGCATGAATAGTAAAATAATCGACTCCCTGCTCAGCCTGTTCGATCAAAGTATCTCTGAAAATCTCCCATGTAAGATCGGGAATATTTCCATTAACTTTTTCCAGAGCCTGGTAAATCGGAACAGTACCAATAGGCACAGGAGAGTTTCGTATTATCCATTCCCTTGTTTCATTGATATTACTACCTGTTGACAAATCCATGACCGTATCTGCACCCCATCTGCAAGACCATACAGCTTTTTCGACTTCTTCTTCAATTGAAGAGCCTAATGCACTATTACCAATG
>JAUZOY010000326.1 GCA_030706235.1 Bacteroidota bacterium
AGCAAAAATAGGTATTCTGTTAAAACCGGAAGACTGTAACGCAGAAGTTCAGATAGTTTATCAGACGGTCGAAAATCTTCACACAGCATGTCCAAATGATTTGGGAGACTGGTATTTTACCGGTGATTATCCCACCCCCGGAGGCAATAAAGTGGTGAACACTGCTTTCATTAACTATATTGAAGGGATCAAAGGCCGGGCATACTGATCCCGGCTTTTGGTTTATAAACATATTATTTTCCTACTTTCATCCCATAGGTTGAAATCTAAATCGTCTGTCCGGGAAACGACGGCACGAACTCTCATGACTTCACGACCGCAAAGCAAGGCTAAACTCCGATTTGGGCAAGGAAGAAAGTGATCAACTTTACGAAATTGCGAAATTACGAACTTGCGAAATTATCTTCCACCCACATCACCACATCAGCACATCATCACATCAATCCAACACGTCAAAGAACGAATACTTATATATAAAGTTGAAGTTCCTCATTCCTGCAAACGATTTCTCACCATTTACTAATCAATAAATAAACCATCTATCATTCCGGTGCTAAAAGCGCCCGAAATATCGATTTGTGAACTGACAATTTGTTAATGGCAGCAGTAGAGACGCACGGCCGTGCGTCTTATTAATCAAACAACGTGCGTCTTATTAATCAAACAACGTGCGTCCTATCAATCAAACAATTTGTTGCGAATTACAGACATCTACCTTTATGAACATAGCTCAATCCTAATATAATGATACCTGCAGCTGAATATCACCAAGTCATTCTCAATCGACTGGTATACCAGCCTGTGCTCCCTGTCAATACGTCTCGACCAGAATCCCTGAAGATCAAATTTCAAGGATTCAGGTTTACCAATTCCTTCAAAGGGGTGGCGCTTAATGTCATTAATCAGGTCATTGATTTTTCTCAACATCTTTTTTTCTTCATTCTGCCAAGATAGATAATCCTCCCAGGCAATTTCAGAAATAGTGATGTTCATTTTTCTTCAATTAATTTCTTCCTTACTACTTTACCTGCTTTTACCTGGTTTATAGAATCATACAATCTATCGGCGTTTGCTTTCGAACTCAATAAATGCATGGTTTCAATAATAGAGTTATACTCATCCAGTGAAATCAATACGGTTCCCTTACCCGTACTCCTTTTAATGATCAAAGTCTCGTTATTATTTTCAACCTCATCAAGATACTTTTTTAACCCTGTTCCGAATTCTGTATAATTTGCAGCTTTCATATCCTTTTAAGTACTTAATTAAGTACATATATAATAAGTACTTTGCTGATCAAAATCAAAACAGGAGTTTAAGGATTGCAAATGCATGGGTAGTATAAGGAATGATGGTTTTAAACCGATAATTCTTCAACTGTTAGCTTCTAAATAACCCAGGGAATTAACGCTTTGGATCTTGTTATATAACCCAGATACTCATTGCCAAAGATTTCGATCAGCCATTTCTCCTCTTTCCTGGATTTGAACCAAAATGAAACAAACAGAATCGATACAGCCAGGAGCCCCCGCCAGGTGCCTACTATCACGGCATTACCCAAAAACATCAACAACAATCCGGAGTAAATTGGGTGCCGGACAAGTTTATAGGCACCTTTAATGATCAGTTCGTGATTATCCTTTTTTTGAACAGAGACGCTCCAGTTGTTTCCCAACAAATAACGCGCCCAGCAAGCTATTGTGAAGCCCGACAAGCAAAGTGCAAGACCCGTAAGACCTGTTAAATTGGAACGCTTAATAAAACTTCCTGTTACGAGAGAATTTCCAAATCGTTCATCCGGCCCCAACAAATAAAAAGCTAAAATGATCGGCAGCCAATAAAAAACAAACTGCTTTAAAACCGATTCCTTGAATGAAGATTTCTTGGCGCCAATCCCTGAAATAAACCAGAATAACAACAATGCCAGCCAAAGAACATTCATCGCCATTTGTATTTTTTCGTTCATGATATAGTTTATTAGTTAGTAAAATAAGTAAAATGTTGTGTTTTAATTTATAAAATCTATGTGGCAGGATGGTCGAACCCGTTTATCTGTTCGTCATGCTGTTATCCCGGATTTTAGATGAAAATTCCATCTAAAATATAAATTATTTTATTTATCAAACATTATGATTCCATAAAGATCACTCTTTCATAGAAAAGGATTGTAAACCCTAGGCTAATAGGTACGGAATACAATTCACGAGTGATCGAAAGATTTTTAGTACATCAGAACATGTGCTTCACATACAAAAGATTTTAGACCTTATACCAGGCGATTTACTAATAAGTACCTTATCCAAAGATACAAAGGTAGATTACTGTGCCAAGGTGCTTTACGGGCAGCGTATATTTAATTTGCTACTGTATGGCATTCTGACAACTGATTCACAAGTCAGAGAACTCTGGAAGATCTTTTCAGCAGTGATCTTTTAAAGGTACTATTCTGCTATGATGCAGGGATGAAAGTATCTCACAGTTCAATTTCCACCCGCCTGTCAACAATTGATCCGGAATTTTTTCGGTTAGCTTACGAGGGTATATATGCAGAATGCCAAAAAGACAAGTTTATCCGATGAATATTGAAAGTTGTGATAACTTGTCGAATCCGGAAAAATAAAATCCGGACGTTTATTCTCTTCTGTTATTACCTGTGATTGAAAACGAAGATTGAAATAATTAAAAGCTTCAGATAAATGATGTTCAAGAGATTTTCCTGCTCTGCTTTTTCGTCGATTAAGAATTGTATTTGCAAGAACATCTAATTCCTAGACCGTTTCAAAAGGAGTTTTAATTCGTTCTCAATACATTTATTTTCGATAGCCTTAAAAAGCTGATATTCAGAATCTATTCAATTTAACAATTCATTATCAGGATTAGAAACAAT
>JAUZOY010000327.1 GCA_030706235.1 Bacteroidota bacterium
ACTTTTCAAACATTGCATGCTGTTCATTGCTGTATAATAAAAATTATCTTAGTAAGGTTGAAAAATATCTTAATTGGTATATAAATCACCTGAATTTCACTGATACATATGGCGCTCATGGTACTATTTATGATTACTTTTTAAAGACAAACGGTAGCCTTGTATCTACCTTTGATTATGATTCATATGACTCATATCCAGCTACTTTTTTATCCCTTCTAAAGGATTATTATACGGTTTCAAAAAACACTTCATTCTTCATAAGTAATAGTGATTATATACATGCAATTACAGCTTCAATGTTAAATTCGGCTGATGCTGATGGCCTTACCTGGGCGAAACCAAATTACAAGGTAAAATATTTAATGGATAATTGTGAAGTTTATAAAGGTATCACTGATGCGATTTTTATATATAAAGAAATATTTAAGAACAGTCACTATTTAAATATGCTTAAAATTGCAAAAAATAAAATTTACGGTTCGATTGAAGCTAATATGTGGAATGATAGAGATAATTTCTATTATTATCAGATTGATGCAAATAATAATAAAGGAACTCCTCATTTTACCCATTGGTATCCCGATGCAACATCTCAATTGTTCCCTATTTTAAGCGGTTTAATTGACCCAACTTCCAAAAGAGCGCTGTATATTTATGATAGGTTTAATAAAGCATTTCCGGAATGGAATGTCAGTAAGCCAAATGGTAGTTTCCCTGATGTTTATATCGGATATGTAGGCCTTTTAATGAAAGATTATTATAAAGTTCATGTCTTTTTGGATTTTTGTAGAAAATCTTATATTGACAAAGGAAATATTTGGCCTTGGTATTCAGTAGAAAGTGCATATTACATTAAAATTCTTCAAAAAATTTAAAGTGTACCAGGTACACTTTAAATTTAAAAACTTTTATTTCTAAACGTAGGCATATGCTTTACTAGATTCCTGCTCATTGTTCTTATTGGCTTAATGATTTTATCAGGGCTTTCCCTTCGTTCTGCAGGATGCAGTTTTGTATTTATCCCTCGAAATACCGACCTGAGACAGAAATCATCCATTGGCATTAACGACACACCCATTAATAGATCTAAAAAATTGCTATCCACTCTTAGCATCATGTCCTCATTGATAATCATGTTATCTTTTTCTTCTCTCATACTGGCCATATTTTCTATCAACTTTGCCAAATTTTCAAATCTTGCCCTCTTCTTTTGTTCTTCTATATTTGCCAATTCTGTCATCAATAGTACTATTTCATCTGCAATATTTTTTCTGCCCTGACCAGCTGATATTATTAATATACCGCCCCTTGGCTCAATTAATAAACTAGTTTTTTCTTGCATTGAATTAACATCTTCTAATGTTAATTCGGCCCCTACTTTAGATATACACATAATCTTATCTTGCTCCAAATCAACCTTTGTCATCTTCTTCTCCTCAATTTCTAATTAATTACAATAATTTTATCATAATAATATAAATAAGTAAATATATCCCAACATAAAAGGTGTGCATATAATATTCACACCTTTTTGCTCAATAATTTTAATTAAACATTGTATTTACAGATATACCTTCTGCTGAGTTTAATTATTTTTTTGCGTTTCGCCATGTCCAATGATAGTCATAATTCTTTTTCTGATTTCTTCAATTCTACTATTTGCTTTTGTCTGTGAATCTGATGATATACCTTTGGTCTGTATAGTATTTTGATTTTTTGTACCACTTATAGTATTGCCTTGATTTGATTTTTGACTATTTTTATCAAATCTGTTTTTTGCATTCAGTTGATTATCTTCTATACTGTCCTGCTTTGGTTCCCGAGGTGGTATAGGCACAACTGCTTCTTGTTTATCCAAACCTGTTTTCTTATTTTGCTTAACTGACTCTTCGTTTGCTTTTCTTTTCTCATTTATCATTTTAACAATATCTCTCACAGGAGTTGCTTTAACAGTATCAAGAGTAATATCAACATTTGCATCAAGCGCTTTCCTATACAAAATCAATTTTCCGACTGAAACTCCTTCCAAGGAAGCCTTGTCAAAATCCTCTTTATTTACAATTTCTCTTAATACTCCTGCTTTCTTGCTGCTAGAATTTAAATAATTTGTGACTGAATTATTTACCTTCTTGTCTATAGATTTGGCTTTTTCTTGATCCTCGCTGTAAGTTGAAACCATTATATCATTTTCCACATCAGATTTAATATATTCATCTTTATCTGCAGTTTGAACAATCTTTGCTACTCCGTCTCCAACTTTAAGATTTTTTATAGATCCTGCTTCAGAAACCACTTTTTCGCCATCTGCATTTAATCCCTTTGCACTGATGACTCTATCAAATTTATTGAACGCAATTTGAACGCTTGGATTAATATCAACACTTGTATAACCATAAGGAGTATAATATGCATATACTTGAAGTCCTCCTGTAAAAAATAACATAATAGCTGCAGCTACACCTGCATATTTATAAAGGCCCCCCCATGCAGATGTTCTTTCAGTTATATCAACCTCTTCACCTATCTTCGCACCCTTTATGACGCCAACATCAATAAATGACCCGTCATCTTTCATAACTGTCATTTTTGAGTCCTTGATATCCATTATCAAACCTTTCATAAAATCATCCCCAATTAATAAAATCCTGGATATATTTATATTCACCGGTTAAAATTATAATCATTGTAATTACGTACTTTCTAGACCGTTCAATTTTTTTCCTGTGTATGCCTGTTTCCTTTTCAATTTCTATTATGGGCAAATACTTTTTTGTTTTTATCATATTCAATAATTCTTGTCTGTTTATAACCGCATTTACTATCTCTTTGTATATTTCTTTTGTTTC
>JAUZOY010000328.1 GCA_030706235.1 Bacteroidota bacterium
AATGGTAAAAAGTTTGAAAAATATAAATAAAATACTACCGCCAACATCAGCTTATAAATCAATGCAGAGTTAAGGAAATTCGGTTATACGAGGGTTTGTAGCTAGCTTTAACCGGATTGGATAATCGGAGCATGCTGACCCTTTTTAATGCTGAATTGTTGCTAATAAAGGAAATGGGACATGTAGGACGTTTAGGACGTGTTTTCCCAATATTTAGTCCCTAGCGGGACAAAAAGAGTTGAGAATATCTGAAGTATAATTGAGGAGTCGAGATGGAATTAATGGAATGTTAAATAAAGAATGAAAAACGATGAGTGAAAAAATGAATTGTGATGCTTTGAAAATGAATGGTTATGCAATATCAATAAACATGGTATGATAGTTAAACAAATTGTAAATGAGGTCAGGATAGAAGAGATTGTATCTGGCTTAGGCTTAAATATTGATGGAATTATAAAAAAACACGCAGATACATGAAAAATTGGTTTAAGGTTTTAATAGGTGTTTTTACAATAAGTTGCAATTCTCAGACTAAGGTACTTAATGAATCTAAATTTACTAAAGTCTATATGGATTCTCTATGATCCAAATTTCCACTTGTTAACTTTAAGATTGATGGTGATTTAACAATTTCAGCCACATATCATGGTAAAGATTTCAAACACTTTCTTAATAATTCGTTCAAAGAATACAAACTTCAGTCGGATTCATTTAATGAGATTATTAAAAGATACATATCCTCTTCTTCTGAACTCTACAAGGAAAAAGAGAAGATTGATATTAACAGGATAATACCAACTATTAAACCAATTGATTATTTGGATGAATTACGACAAATTAGAAAGGAGAATGGATCACCAAAGGAACCATTGATTGTTTATGAAAGATATAACGACCAATTAGTAATTGTTTATGGTGAGGATACTGAAAAAAGCATAAGTTATTTCACACAAGATGATTTTTCCAAACTAAATATATCAAAAGATACCTTACTTGATTTTTCAATAAATAATCTAAGAAGGATTTTACCAGATATTCAAAAGATAGGTGGTAATTTATAGAAGAAAAATTGAATGCTAACCAGTGGCAAGAATGTCATTATGGGAAAGACTCAAACGTTATCTTGAGGATGGAAAATATGAAATAGACAATAATCTGGTTGAAAATAGTATTCGTCCTGTAGCAATTGGACGAAAAAACTATATGTTTGCCGGCTCACATGAAGGAGCAAAACGCGCAGCTATGATGTATTCTTTGCTTTGTTCCTGCAAGAAGAACAGTTGACCCATATCAATGGTTGAAAGATGTCATTACACGTATACAGATTCCAAATTGAGTCAACTTGACGAACTACTCCCGCAGAACTGGGAAAATAAAAACAGCTATGAAATAATTTAAGGAAGTGAGATAGAGATGTAGCTAACCGAAGGCTTACTAATCGCCGGCCCATAACAATGGCTCATACGTTTTCCCGGGTTCAGTGCAAAATGATAGTTCATGTAATTAGCAGATGTACAATTATTTTTAATGAAGATGTTGTATAGTGAAAATTTCTTGATTAATCTAAAATAAAATCAATTATATTATTAAAAATACCAAAATAATTTGTATCTTTGTTTAGTTAAACATAAAAAAACTAAGATATGAAAGCAATAAAAATTTATGAATATGGAAGAACGGAAGTTCTTAGATATGAAGAAACTCCCAGTCCCAAAGCAGGCCCAAATGAAGTATTATTAAAAGTGCATGCTTCGAGTATTAATCCGGTAGATACAGGTTTAGTAGGAGGATATCTTACAAGGATGTATAACCTGCAACTTCCAATGACTCCTGGCTTTGATGTTGCAGGAGTAATAACACAAGTAGGAGAGGGCGTAACTAACTTTAAGGTGGGGGATTATATTTACGGACAGGCAAGTGTAATGGGAGGCGGAAGTGGCGCATATGCAGAATATGCAAGAACTCCGGTTAATTGCATTGCCAAAATGCCTGAAAATACAAGCTTTATTGAATCTGCCTGTCTGGCTCTTACTGGTGTTAGCGCATATGAAGCCCTCTATAAAAACATAAATTTGCAGGCAGGTCAGCATATACTTATTCATGGCGGTTCAGGTGGAATAGGTACTATGGCTATTCAGTTGGCTAAATATATCGGTGCTTATGTAGCTACCACTGTTTCAACACAGAATATCCAGTATGCAAAACAATTAGGAGCTGATGAAGTGATAGATTATAAATCCGAAGAGTTTGATAAGCTACTCACCAATTATGATGCTGTTTATGATACTATCGGAGGAGATACCTACATCCGTTCATTCAATGTACTAAAGAGAGGCGGAATACTTGTGTCAATGCGGGAACAACCAAATATCGAACACATGGAGAAATATAGTGTAAAGTCAATATACCAGCATACACAGGTTACAACACAAAACCTTGAAGCATTAACCAAACTTGTTGAAAATAAAGCTCTGAAGATTTATATAGAAAAAGTGTATCCAATAGAAAATCTGAAAGAAGCATTTAATGCAAAAACAAACGGACACATTCGTGGTAAACTGGCAATTGAAATAAGATAATATTAAAATAATAAGATTCTTAAAGAGGGACATTGCTAAACTATGCCCCTCTTTTTGTTTTTAATGTATATTATTGAACCTTTTGATTAAAATCTTTATCATGAGATTTTTAGATAAATTATACTTAGTTCCAATAAATAGCTCGTGTTAAAAACAGTTATCCCGTACTTATCCCGAACTTATGGGATGAATTTATTTCACGCAAAGTCGTAAAGGATAATCGCAGAGAACGCTAAGAAATGGTG
>JAUZOY010000329.1 GCA_030706235.1 Bacteroidota bacterium
CAATAGGATATTGAGATGTTTCTATCATAGAAATTTCGAAAAAATCATTAATCAGTGTTTCAAGTGTTTTAGCCCTCCGTTTCATTACTTCCATGTCTTCAATCCCGTCTTTTGTTGAAACCTCATTTTCTAAAAGCTGCAAATATCCCAATCTTGAAGTCAATGGTGTCCTTAAATCATGTGACATATTGGCAATTGATATTTTCAGTTCATCTTCCATCTTTCTGTAGTGAACTACTGCTTCATTCAGTTCTCTTGTCTTATTATTAATAGTTGCAGCCAATTCCTCCATCCCCTTTATTCCTGATGAGAGGCTTAAACTTTTTCTATAATCGCTGCCATCAAAGCATTCAAGGTCATGTTTGAAAATACTCAAATCTTTTTGAATAAGATATAGCCGTATTGACAAAATCAAAACTGCAGTCAGGAGTATGAAAACAGCAATCCAAATGCCCATACTAAAGCCACCTTTTCGGCATTATAAAACATCCGCCTTATTAAAAAATACATTTCCTATAGCTGAACTTATTATTATTACAGCAGCAGTATAAATAACAGCAATTGCTGCCGTCTCTCCACTGATTTTTAATGTTGAAACATTAAATAACTGAGACTGAAGCATACAGTCAGTTAGCTTCCTAAACCATTCAAACCTTAATGACAATTGCGCAACAAGCAAATTTGATATCAAAACTGTAAATGCAATGTACACAGATATGATGATTCCAGGTTCTTTAAAAAGAAAGCAGAGCATGATATAAATACTGCTGAAAGCAGAAGATACAAGAATGGTTAACACAAAAGTCTTTATTAAGGAGAATAATAATTGACTGCCGAGATCGGAACCGAAGCCAAACAGGACAGAGCCCACCGCTATTCCGGTTATCATACTGGATGCAATTATCATTGAAACACCAAATACAGATGAAAACATTTTAGAAAAATAAATTGCGGAACGACTATGTCCAAAAGATATTTCAGATCTTATATTACCATCCTTAAACTCAGAAGCAACATAAAGGGCAACAAAAATGATTGCCATGATTTCAAATACTTCAATGCCCCCGTTGCTTATCACTTTGTACATCAAAGAATACCCTTTGACATCAGCTGCTGTTTTAGAGTCATTTTGAATAAGCCAGTATGCAAAGATGCCTATAATATTTACTATTATATTTATAAAGAGAACCAAATAAAAGCATTTACTTCGAAACAGCTTGTAAATCTGAGCTTTGAGCAGTACAAACACTTCTGTCACCTCCTGCTATTTTTATGAAATAATCCTCTAAATCTTCTCCTATGGGTGTTATTGACTCTACCGTTATCATGTTTTTATTGAGTTTGGAATTAACCAGACCCGACTGATCAACATGATCAAAGAGATGTATTCTATTACCGGGCAGGACCTCATAGTTGCATGTTTTCATTTCACGATCAATCACTGTTGTTGCTTTTGAGACATCATCCACAATTATTTCAAGACACTTCCTGTTCTTTTTATTCAGTTCTTCTGCTGTGAGTTCTTCAATAAGAACCCCCTTTTTCATTATTCCATAGCATGTAGCTGTTTGATAAATCTCGCTTAATATGTGGCTGGATATGAGTATGGTAACCCCACTTTCCCTGTTGATTCTCTTGAAGAGTTCTCTGATCTGAACAATGCCTATTGGGTCCAATCCATTGACAGGTTCATCCAAAACCAGTATTTCCGGTTCCGATAGTAATGCCATTGCAATCCCAAGTCTCTGCTTCATTCCAAGAGAAAATTGACAAACCTTTTTATCTGCAACATCTTCCAGATCAACTTCCTTTAAACAGCGCATAATACAGTCCTTACCGGGAATTCCCCTTTTTAGCCGTACCAGTTCCAGATTTTCTTTTGCTGTCATTTGAAGGTAGAAAGACGGCATTTCAATGATAGAACCCATCCTTTTGCGTGCTTGCATAAGGGATGCTTCATCATTTTTTCCCCAAAGCTCGATCTCGCCTGAAGTAGGATGTACAAGTCCCATCAATATTCTGAACAGAGTTGTCTTTCCTGCACCATTTTGACCAATCAGTCCATAAATCTCACCTTTTTTGACCGACATATTCAAAGAACGAACTGCAAATCCGGTATTATATTTTTTACTCAGATTTGCCGCCCTTATTATGCATTTCTCCATAAACACACACTCCTTTCGCCAATATTCAATGTAGGCATCATCCGAGCCTAAGTAAATACTACGAAAGTATTATAACGGTTAAAATTTAATAAACATTTAAATAATTCTAAAGAATTTCTTAAATTTTCTGCCTTTTAATCACACATTTTATATCCGATTCCCCAGAGGGTTTGTATGTAATCTTCTGTTTTTGACAGCTTGTTTCTAAGCTTGCTGATATGAACATTGATAGTGCTCTCGTCACTCATGTATTCATCTCTCCAAATGCTTTCAAACAGGTTCTGTTTTGTGAAAACCTTGTTAGGGTGACTCATCAACAGTTCAAGAATGGCATACTCCTTTGCAGTCAAGATTATAATCTGGTCATCTGCCTTTACCTCATGAGTTTCCGTATCCAATGATAAATTTTTATGTCTTAGAACATTTTTCTGCTCTTGTACAGCGCTCCCATAATCATAGCAGCGCCTCAGCTGAGCCTCAACCCTTGCGATTACTTCTTCCGTATCAAAGGGCTTTATTATGTAATCATCAGCTCCGTTTCCAAGTAAATCAATTTTGCTTATCATGCTATTCTTTGCAGACAATACTATAACAGGCATTTTGCTTTTCTTTCTGATTTCTTGAAGAAGTTTCTCTCCTGTTATTCCAGGCAGCATA
>JAUZOY010000033.1 GCA_030706235.1 Bacteroidota bacterium
AAAACACAAACATATTAAAGATACACAAAGATTATGAAAAAAATAATATTACTTGTTCTATGTAGTTTTCTGATTTCTACACTTTTATTTTCACAGAATAATTACACATTTGATAAGAATCATGCACGTTTATCATTTAGCGTTATTCATCTCGGTATCTCAAACGTTGAAGGAATCTTTAAAACATTTGATGTAAAATTTGTCACAAAAAAAGAAGATTTTACTGATGCACGAATTGAAATGACAGCTGATGTAAAATCCATTAATACGGATATTGAAATGCGCGACAATGATTTGCGTGATAGCTGGTTTGATGTTGCAAAATATCCGATACTGAGTTTCAAAAGCACTTCATTTAAAAAGATAAAAGGTAACAGGTATCAGCTTAAAGGTAATATTACAATTCACGGAGTTACAAAACCTATTACATTTGATGTAATATACAACGGGAAAGTACAAAACCCTTCATCAAAAAAGTATTTATGCGGATTTACAATTACGGGTAAACTTAACCGCAACGATTTCGGAGTTGGTAAAGAATTAATACAATTTGTGTCTAATGAAGTAGAAGTAAAGTCAAATGTTGAATTTATAATTGATTAAATCAACACCTGAAAAATCAGATATTTACTTTGTTAATGATTTTTTCAGTGATTGAGAGATATTAGCCTTAATCATTTTTTTCTTTTGATCATCTCCCTGCTGAGGTTTATATTTCTGCATAATTTCTTCCATATCATTTATTATAAGAAGATTTGAAAGCTCACTATAAATGTAATTTGTTTTTAATTCTTTATGATTTAAAAGAACATCTACAAATTCTTCAGGATAACCCTTTGCTACATAATATAGAACCATATTGCTTCTTGCGGAGTATTCATCATTTCTGACACAAATACTGTTAAATCCTTTCAGAAAACAATACAACTGACTTTTCGACAGACTGTTTGCCTTAATACTATCCTCTGTACTTATTACCATTTTCACATCACATACCTGACAAGCGTCAGTTTTCTTTACTGTTTTGTGCTTACCTTTGGCCTGACCGTAGCTATTGATGCAGATTAGGAGAATAACAGGGATTAAAATCAGTTTATTAATGTTTGATTTCATGTTTAATATCTTTCTTTTTACACTCTGTTAATAAGATTTTTAAATCGGCAGCAAATGTAAACAATAAAAAATAATATAATATCAATTAAATGTTTTAATTCCTATTTTATTGTTATATCTACAATACCTCTGGTTATACTTTTTTCAAATGAAAGACCAAGATCATTCAGATATTTACCAAATTCTTTGACAAATAAATCCGGTAAATACTTTTTCCCTGTTTTGGGAATAATATACGGAATTTGAACATTATAAATTGTTATAGATTCATCTTCAGAGGAAGAAGCATTATACAATCCTTTATATGCATTTTTCATCATCCATTTTTCAAGTAATACTGATAAAGGTAATCCCTCCTGCCCTAACTTAGAAGAAGCATTAAATTTTGATGAATCATCAAATGTCAGATTAATCATCAGTGTATTACCTGTTCTCACAATTTTATTATACTTCTCATTCATATACTTTATAAAATCTGTAAAACAATTTTCCAATGCTTTAGAAATCAGTACAGAAATATCATTTGTATTTAATTTTCCGCTTTCTCCGGTATTAGCTGACAAATTATTCCATGTTATTGCTTCATTTCCTCTGAGAACTAATGAAATAGATGTAGCGGTATCTTCATGTTTGATTTTCAATTCTACCTGAACATAAATATCGACACCTGAGAGTTCTATTATCTGAGACTTTATTGTCAGGTTGCTTTGAGATAAAAAGATTTTTTTATCT
This sequence comes from Bacteroidota bacterium, assembly GCA_030706235.1. GTDB lineage: Bacteria > Bacteroidota > Bacteroidia > Bacteroidales > GWE2-29-8 > JAUZOY01. The sequence continues at coordinate 1,846 of JAUZOY010000033.1, forward strand.
TCAGCAGCTTTAAGTGTTGTAATAAAATCTACCGTTTTAAAACCTTTCTTCTGAAAAGCTTCCTTTGTCTTATTTACAGCTATACGTAAATTTGCATTCTCATCAAGAATTTTTCTTATATCTTCTTTCCCGCTGATATCATCTATAAATGGAATGACAAGAATTTTCGGAATATATGTTTTATTTTTAAAACGGTTATTATTTAATTTGGTCTGAGGATATGCCTGAAATATAAATGATAAAATTAATGAAAATAAAAAAAATATCTGTTTCATAAGTATTTAATATTTAATATGAACACAAAAGTAAAAGAAATTTACTATATAAGATATCAGGGTATAAGGAAACGGGTATTCAACCTGAAAATATAATTTATATAGGAGATACAGTATTGATATACAGACAGCAAAAATGCCGGTATGTATGGAGTATGTGTTCTCAGGGGATTCTGAACAAAGCAAAAACTACTTACGAACAAAGCAAAATATATATTAAACAATTCAATAGATTTACTCATTATTTTGAAATAAATTACAGCATTAATAAGTTAAGAAAAATTACCATATATATGGTATAATTTTAAAACGTGTTTTATCAGAATATTCAATGTAACCCTTCAATTCATTTATTAAAGTTTTATCTTCCAGGTTTGTTCTTGTTAACTGAAGTATAATAGATATTAATACCGGTAATATGCTCCAGATTGAACCAAAAATTAAAGGAAATCCTATTGATTGGATAATCGAACCAAGATAAGCCGGATGTCTGACAATTTTATATAATCCTGTTTCACAAACAATATGTTCTCTATCAGTTTGAATTCGGACTGTACTTGAGAAAAATTTATTCTGCTTTTGAGCTATCAGAAACAGGAGTTGTCCTGAGACTGTCAGAATTATTCCCAAAAGATATAAAGTCCAATGAAAATCAGGAGACCAATGATAACGACCGGAATCAAGACCGGCAATTATATACATTGCAATTGTAGCAATGAAAGATAATCCCAAAATATTTTTATCCCATTTTTTAGTACCTTCTCCCGGTTTTGAACGTTCATTTTGAAATTGAGAATCTATTCTTAAAACAGTATAATTTAATATAAACATTATAAACCCGATTACTACATAAATCAACCCCTGCCAATAATTTATCCGACCTGCACTAATAAAAATTATTGAGAAAAATATAAATGTACCAATAAAGTGTTTAATAAAATAATTTGATTTCATGATTTTTAAATTTTATTACTGTTTGATTATCTGTACATAGTCTATGTGTATTGCTAGTTTTTCATTTATAAATATAAATTCAGTTAAGAACACATTAATAAATATAAAAAAACACAAAAATAATATTATTATTGCGGTGAATCGAAAAATCTATAATGTAATTATACATAATATTAAAATCTGAATTAATTTTTTTATTTGAAATTCTAAAGATAATAAAAAACATTCGTAAATTAGTCCCCTGTTTAGAATTTATGTTTTAATATTAAGAAATAAAGGATATAATTATGCAAAAAACAGTTTATTTGAAATGTTTGGCAATTTTATTTGTCTGTGTTTTTATTTGTAACAAAACATTTTCGCAAGAACGTCTGTATCGGGAATACGTTTTCTGGGGTAATCCTCAGTTATATCAGCAAAAACAAGCTTTTGAAGCTTTTTCATTAGTTGATCAGGTTTTGCGTGAAAATCCACCTTCATTAAAGGAAAATCTCACTCGTCAGTTGGCCTTATGTACGATGGATTTATTGGTACATGATGCAACTAATGATACGTGTACTGCTTTATACAATTATATGAATTTACGAATTCAGAATGTAATAAAGGCTTTGGATAAGAAACCTGTTAAACAGGGAATGGAAATTTATAAATTATATAATGATGGTTTCATAGTAAGAACAAAATCTTCAACGCTTGCCTTTGATATTATTCAAGGCGGGAAACAGGACAAACCATATATTTCCGATGAAAATATTCGCGCTTTGGCAGGAAAATGTGATATGTTATTTATATCTCATTCACATGGTGATCATGCCAGTTTGCCGGTAGCAAAGTTATTTATGCAACTGGGGAAACCTGTGTATGTTCCTAAAGGATTGTGGGCAGGTGAAGGTAGTTTAATCAGGGAAATTCTTCCTCAGGATAAACCTTTTAAGATGGACATTGCCATAAAAGATAATAAAACATTGAAATTAGAAGTCTTACCAGGTCATCAGGATGATATTCAGAATAATATTTATGTTGTTACTTTTCCGGAAAAGCTAAGTGTAGCTCATACCGGTGATCAGTATAATGATAAAGATATGTCGTGGATACCATCTATTAAAGAAAAAACGTCTGTTGATGTATTATTGATTAATGTATGGACTATGTATTTGAAAGAAGTTTTAGCCGGGTTTAATGCAAAGGTTGTTATTACCGGTCATGAGAATGAAATAGTACATTCTGTCGATCATAGAGAAGCTTATTGGATGAGTCGCAAGAAAATGAATAAAATTGGGTGCAATAATGCTGTTATTATGACATGGGGTGAGTCATATTTATTTAACAGATAAGATAATAAGATAATATTTTAATAAAAGCGATCTGATTTTTGTTATTGTACCAACAGATCGAATTTTTCTCGGGAAAGTAAATTTATAAATTGTTTAAAAATTGGCTGACCGACTAAATATTTTTCTGTAATTTAGTTCATATTGTTTTTTAATTCGTAAAATAAAATTACAACATAAAAGGGAAACCTAAGGTAAGGACACTTTTTCAAAAAAAATCAGTTGGTTAGTAGTAATATCTTACATATATTTGCTGATGTGTTTAATATTAACTCTTATAAGAAAATGAAATTAGAAGATTTCGGATATAATGAAAGAATAGAAAAGTTAAGGATTGAGAATAATCTTAAAACCTTTGAAATTGGCAGGGTTGTTGCGGAACATAAAGAAAGATATATTGTCGGGACAGAAAAAGGAGAAGTTGAAGCAGAGATTACAGGAAATTTGAGATTTTCTGCAAAAAGCCGGGAAGATTTTCCTGCAGTTGGTGATTGGGTAGCAATGACAATTTATGATTTGGATTTTTCATTAATACATAAATTTCTACCAAGATTCTCAATTATCGCCAGACAGGCTGTAGGTAAATACGGAGAAATTCAAATAATTGCTACAAATATTGATTATGCATTTTTAGTTCAAGCTGTTAACAGAGATTTTAATATCAACAGACTTGAAAGGTACCTAACAATCTGCTATGCAGCAAAAGTAAATCCGATAATTTTAATAACAAAAACAGATTTAATTGAACAACAAAAGATAGCTGAAATAATTGACAACATTAATCAACGAATTAAAAATATACCGATTATTGCAATCAGTAATGTAACTCAATTAGGGTATGAAGTACTTAAAAAAATTATAGAAAAGGGAAAGACATATTGCATGCTTGGTTCATCAGGAGTAGGTAAATCAACATTGTTAAATAACCTGTCGGGCAGAAGCATAATGAGAACTGACACTATAAGCAAGAGTACAAATAAAGGCAGACATATTACTACCCATAGAGAACTGATTGTCATGGAGAACGGAGGAATACTTATTGATAACCCCGGAATGAGAGAGGTTGGTATTGTAGATACTACTATAGGATTGGAGTCTACATTTGATAAAATAGTAAACTTTTCTAAAAAATGTAAATTCAAAGACTGTACACATACTATTGAGAAAGGATGTGCTGTTGTTGAAGCTGTCGAAAATGGAGAAATAGACAGGAATTCCTATGAAAATTATCTGAAAATAGGAAAAGAGGAAGTATATTTTGAATCATCGGTTGCAGAAAAACGAAAAAAAGATAAAGATTTTGGAAAAATGGTAAAGAATTATAAAAAAGAGATGAGGAAATAAGGATGTGCAGGTTTAATTTATTTGTTTACAGTTGTGTGTTCTGTCCATATTAATGATTTGGTATTACATCCCAAATCCTCTGCAATCTTTAAATACTTATTTTTAATTTCTACCGGAATCCTTGTTTCTCGAGAAAGAATCCATAAATAATCCAATTTTTTACCTATTACCAATGCATATTTGTAATCACTATCTATGGCAATAACATTATATCCGGAATAAAATGGTCCGAAAAATGATACTTTTAACATTCCTATATTGTTTGGTCCTACAAATTTTGCCTTACCAATAGCTTCTTTCCATTTCATTTGTTTGTAGTCAAATCCTTTATTATCTACCTTGATGCTACCATCATTATTTAAAGTATATGTAGCTGTCACATTATTTAAATTACGTTCAAATCGAAAATCCATACGGGCAATCTCATACCATTGTCCTAAATATTTTTGTTTATCAAAATCCTGGATTGCCGTAATACCTTTGGGTATTTTTGAGCATGAAATCAGTATACACATGGTGCTTATAAATATTATGTTATAAAGTTTTAATAATTTCATTTATTTCATATTTGCCAATTTCTAATCTCTACATTGCCCGGTAACAATGCAAATATACAAAAATGATTATCAAAACGAAAAAATATTTTTTTTATGGAATCAATACAACATATTTCCAGAAATATAAGTCATGATGACATGGAAAATTATATCTAAATTAATAATTTTGTGATGACAATCTAGTTTCAAACTTATTCAATTAATTTATTCTGACTGCATTAAAACGATTTTCCAGTTTCTTAACTGTTTGGGATAGTTTTGAATAGAAACACATTATACTTTTATTGTTATTATGTCAGATAATTTCGTAGTATAGAAGGGCGACAATCTTTCCTGCTTCATCTTCCATACTCTTTTTAAATCCTGTGATGCCAGCCTTATTTTTTGCTGCCCGAATGCAGTATTGATTTTGTCTATTGATTTCATCAATTGTTTATGCCGTTCATCACTATTTTCAAATATATTAAATTGCACCTTATCCTCGTCTATGAAATCCTGTACTATTACTCCTGCCTTTTTGTAATGATAGCCTTCCTTAAATATTTTGCTTAATGCTTCTATTGCAAATCTCGATATTTCAATACTTGAATTTGTTGGAAACGGAAGCTTCAAAACTATATTCCTGCTGTATTGTGGCAAATCATTTCTGTGTGGATTTGTATGTATAAATACTATCAATGAATTACAACAAGAATTCTGGTTGCGTAATTTTTCAGCACATGAAACCGCAAATGTCGATACTCGCTCTTCCAGTTGCTTTAATTCAGTATAGTTCTGGTCAAATGAACGTGTAGTTGCAATACTTTTTTTAGCTTGAATTTCTTCAAGATTTAATGTAGGTATTCCCTGCAAATCCTGTTTTAATCGTAACCCAACAATTGCTAAATTCTTTTTTACCCATTTATCATCTAATTGTGTAAAATCATATGCTGTTCTTATACCAATGTTTTGTAATCTCTTGCTATGTTGACGCCCAATTCCCCATACATCCTCCACTTTTAACCATTTCAATGCCTTTATCCTCTTCTCTTCACTGTCTATTATGTAAACACTTTTCGTCTTATCAGGAAACTTTTTTGCAATCTTATTGGCTACTTTAGATAACGACTTGGTTGGAGCTATTCCAACACTTATCGGAATTCCTGTGCATTTGGTTACCCTCTTCTGCATCTCCTCCCCATATGTTTGCAAGTTATAAAGCTCAAATCCTGATAGTTTTAAAAAAGCTTCATCTATACTATATATTTCTATTTCAGGACTGTATGCGCTCAAAATGCTCATTACTCTTTGTGACATATCCCCATACAAAGGGAAATTTGCTGAAAATACATGCACGCCTTTTTCTTCAAATAATTTTTCATATTGATAGGCAACAGCTCCCATCGGAATTCCCAATGCTTTGGCTTCATTACTTCGTGCAATAACGCATCCATCATTATTTGAAAGTACTACAATAGGTTTATGTTCCAAATCCGGTCGGAAAACCCTCTGGCAAGAAGCATAAAAATTATTGCAATCAATCAATGCAAACATCTAAAATGATTTTATAACGTAAGTGACCATTCCCCATATCAAAAAATCGTTCTCTTCAGTAACTCTAATGGGTTCATAACTTTCATTTTCAGGTATTAGCCAGCATTCATTTTTTTTTATTTTAATCCTCTTCAAAGTAAATTCTCCGTCTATAAAACAAACAGCAATTTTATTATTAACAGGTTCAAGGCTTTTGTCTATTACCAGTAAATCCCCGTCATTTATACCAGCATCTTTCATAGAATGGCCTTTAACAAGTCCATAAAAGGTAGAATACGGATGTTTTATCAAATGCCTGTTCAGGTCTATTTTAAAATCCACAAAATCCAATGCCGGCGAGGGGAATCCTGCACTAATGCCCTCATTAATAAAAGGCAATTCCAATGATGTTTCTGTCAAAGCAGAATATATATCCAAGCTTGAACTTTTATGTAATCTAGCTGTTGGCATAATGTTTAGTAATCTCTTTTATAATAATATGTAAATATAATCTCCGGAATTATATAACGGTATTTACATTACTACAAATGTACTAAATTTTTTAATAAAAAAGAGTATTTTGAATGCAGTTGCTAATTAAAATGCCGCAACGGTTTAAGGAGAAAATATATCTGTTCTTAATTGTATAGGTATGGAATTCCTCCGGGTTGATGAATTTGATAAAATAAATGATGGCACACATCAGGGTGATATTACAATTACATTAATTGGCAATACCATCGAATCTGCAACAGCAGAGTTGAATGCCAGCGGAATAGGAAGTGCCAGTTATACTTCAATTGATATTTATCCAACTGTAACAGGACTTAGCATTAGCGGAAATATTGCTGCCCCACTTATTGATTTGAACGGTGCTGATAATGTTACTATTGATGGAAGGGCAATAACTTCGTCTGGTTTGGAACAATTTACACTGCAAGCGGAAATCCAACTCATGTTTTGACCAATGCTGCCGGTTGTGACAGTACAGTTACATTACATTTAACAATAAATTCACTTCCTATAGTTTCAGCAGCAAATAACTAAAAACACAATAGATATTTATCCAAATCCAGTTAAGGATATTCTTTATCTGAAATTTGAAAATAGTTTTGATTATAAAACTATTGAAATAATTGATTTAATTGGCAATATATTGTATAGGCAAATTATTGAAGTCAATAAAAATGAATATGAAATAAATGTTGGCGGTTTTGCAAAAGGCATTTATTTACTGAAGGCAACAAGTCAATCTGTTACAAAAAATTATAAAATTTTAGTTGACTAAAAAAATGTATTAATGATTAATTGAGAGGGTTTGCATATTTTTTGGTTAATGTTTAATTTTACAAAAGTTTATTTCTGATTCATTATCAGATTGTAATTTACTTCTACTTCATTTACTTCTTCATCGGTTAAATCTGAAAATTCTTTATCTCTTGCTCTTTTAGATAATATCCCTTTGTTTTGCTCTAAGAATCTTATAAGCATAGCAACGGTTTTATCAGGCATTTGAAAGCGATCATCCAGCCAGGTTTTCATAGCATCAAATTTTCGCAAATATTCCACTTCAATTGGTATTATTTTATTTAAAGTATAATCAACACATTCAAATAAAAATTCAGCTACTAAAGTTGCATCAAAATAACGATAATAATCGATTGTCTCATTGAGGACTTCAATATTGTTAGCGGGAGTTTTCCTCCATTTAATAAAATCAAGCAAAGGTTGTGAATAATTTTCCAAAACTTTTCGGTAATCATCAATTCGTTCCAGAAAAGCTGCTGAGATGGGGAAAATTATACCCTGAGGTGTAAATTTCATTTTAGCCAGAAGGTGATGAAACAGAAATCGATGTAGGCTCCCGTTTCCATCAGCAAAAGGGTGAATAAAGACAAAACCAAAAGCGATATTGGCTGCAGATAATACCGGATGGAAATGGCTTTTTTCTAAAAAATCAGCAGTATTAATTAATCCTTCAATGCATTTATTATAGCTCTATAACCAACTAAAGTTCCCCTTTCAGGAGATTTTCTGCCGTGAATAAAAGTTATTTCCTGTGAATATTGTATATTATCCATAACTGTTTGTGAAAAATAGTTATTGCAAAGATAAGAGAAAAATGATTATTAGCTGTGAAAAATGATTATAAATATTGTTTTGCGTGAAAAACGTTCATGAGTTTTTTTAAGTTCATAAAGTTATAAAATTCATAAAATTTAAAGTGAAGTGATGATATGATGTGCTGATTATAGAATGCTCCGGAGTGACCTGATTGTAGAAAGAGAATACCCCTACCCTGCCTTTTTGCGGTATGGGTTGGGTTGTGGGAGGTAGGTCATATAAAAAAAAATTTAAAAATGTATATTCTATAATTATTTATTGCTGTCCGGTAAAATTTGTACATTTGGGCATTGTGATTATTTTTTTTTGTAGAGAAAACAAAGTAACACAATTTGGGCTGAACTCACAGATGAATTCAGCCCTTTATTTTTTAACTAAAAAAGTTTACCTGACAGCAATAGATTATTTCAAACAAAAAAATCCAGTAACTTACTGAACTCCTATTTTTTACTTAATGTACCCTAGCGGGACTTGAACCCGCACTTCCGCAATGTAAACAGGATTTTATATCCTTCCATAACATCCAATATATCAATATTATCAGAACTTTAGACACTGCATTTTACACAAAAAGTAACATTTTTGCACTCCAAAGGTGCACTCCATGAATATAAATTTATCTGCTAAAAAATAATTGGCTCATAAAGGGTTCATAAAAGGACTCACTATATATATGTAGCTTAAAATGAAATTATAAATACACTGATACTCTGTTTGAATTATTATATTAATTTTGCATTTCGTTAATTGTCACAAATAATAAAGTCATTATTTATAAGAATATCAGTAAAAGCATATATAAATATAAACTTAAACTGATTAAAAAAAATTAAGCATAATTATGACTGCAGATGAGATAAAACTACTGATATTAAGCGGTGAAGGTTATAATGCTGAGTTTAAAGTTTCTGTGCCTTCAAAAGTGAGGGAAATATCTGAAGAAGTATGTGCTTTTGCAAATGCTGCAGGTGGCATTATTCTAATTGGTGTAGATGATAAAAACACTATTCATGGGGTTAATATAGATAATGCAAAGCGATCTGCAATACAAAACAGTATTGGTGAAATTTCTCCGGCAATTAATTGTAGTTTGTCGATTGTCGAAGTAGATAATAAAACAATAGGAATAATCGAAGTACCATCCGGAAAAAACAAACCATATGTTTTATCAGGTGCAATTTATGTAAGAATAGGGCCAAATACTCAGAAACTTACTACTTCAGAGCAAATGCGTGATTTCTTTCAGCAATCGGAAAAAATATTCTTTGATGAAGCACCCAGCAAAACATTTGATGTTAAAACTCAGATAGATGAATCCAATTTTAAGAATTTCAGAATTGAAGCAGGTTTTATGCCATCAATTCCGGATATCCAGATACTTCAAAATCTTCAACTATTTACAGAGGACGGTTATTTTAAACGTGGTGCAGTATTATTTTTCGGAGCCAAACCTGAAGAGATTTATGAACAAGCAGTAATTCGTTGTGTTGCATTCTCTGGGATAAATAAAAGATACATATCAGATGATAAATTTTTTAGAGGACCACTTTCCAACCAATATATAAATGCTATGGAATGGTTGCGAGAGAAGCTAAATATTGCTTATGATATTGAAGGTCAGGGAGGTGGTCCCAGAAAAGAGGTTTGGGAGATACCTCAAACTGTGTTTAAAGAAGCTATAATAAATTCTCTTTCTCATAGAGATTATTATGAAAAGGGTGCTGTAACAACTATTGAACTGTTTGATGACAGAGTAGAAATATCAAATCCAGGAGGACTATTACCAGCTATAAAAAAGGATTTTGGTCACAAAAGTCTATCTAGGAATCCGTTGATATTTGGGCTTTTCCATCGTATACATTTGGTTGAAAAGATAGGTTCCGGCATTTTGAGAATGAGAGAGTTAATGCTAAGTAGTAACCTATCAGCCCCGGTATTTAAGAAAGAAGGGATGTTTACAGTTATTTTCAAACGACCAGGAAATAAAACGTCGGAGAAAACGTCGGAGAAAACGTCGGAGAAAACGTCGGAGAAAATCATAAAACTTATTGAAAATGATAAGTTTATCACAATTAATGAGCTTTCGGAAAAGATAGGAATAAGCAGTCGATCAATAGAAAGAAATATCAAAATACTTCAGGAATTAAATAAACTAATACGTAAAGGTGGTGATAAAGGTGGTTATTGGGAGATAAAAGTTAAAATTTAAATAGAATTTATTTAGGCATTTACAGAAGATCATTCAAAACGAATGGAACTTGTTCAGATATAAAATAGAGAGGCATTGAAAATTATCAATATCTGTGATAATAAGAATTCTTTTTTTATTTAGACCCTCTTTACTTTGATACAAACCAGTGACAGGAAGAATTTTAAATAAAATATCAATAAAAAGAACAAATTGAAGAAATTATTTTTAGTTTTGTTTTTCAGTCTGACTTATATAGTCGTTAATTGTCAATCTTTTGAAGTAAGAGTTGATACATTAAATCTATATATTAATAAAATTGTTCGTCCGAATTCAGATATAAATGTTTATCATGCAGTTAAATTTAACGGAAAGTATTATTGTTTTTTCAATGAGTGGTCATATAATCCAACAACATATTTTTTAAAAATTTCTGAAGATGGTACTATTTTAGAAAATATTGAGATTCCAAAAGATTTAATAAATAGTTTAAACTTTCCTTTTTTTATAAGGAATAACAGATTAATAGTTGAAGTATTTTGTAGTCATCTTGGTGTAAAAAATTATGTTTTTAATAACTCAAAATGGGAATATACAGAAGCAGACAATAACATAGTTTTTGAAGATAATAAATATATAATAAAATATCTTGATTTTGGCGAATGGGGAAATACAACATGGTTTATTGATAAAAAAACAAAAAAAGAATACGATTTGGGATTTGATTGCAAAAAAGTAAATTTTTTAAATCGGAAATATTATTTAACGGGTATAGCAGAAATAAGAGAGGTCGAAGACCCTTTAAAATTAAATCAATGTGATCCAAATTATTATTACGAAAAAGTTAAAAAAGAGAATATTCATCAAGGCTCATATTCGCTTTCAGGATCGAAAGTAATTTATAAAGACACAACTTATTCGCCATTAATTTTTAATGAATCATGTTTAAAAATAATTACTTCTTTTATTTTTAAAAATCAACTTTTTCATTTATGCTCAGATAAGAATTCGACATTTATTGCAAAAATTGAAAATGGAGTATGCGTACCAATTCAAAATATCGGAAAATATTCAATATCAGGATTAAATTATTTATATGAAGATAATAATTTGAGTAATAAAAATTGTTTTGTGAAATTCGGAAAAAACAATAAATCATTTGGATTTTTAGAGATCAATGATAATAAGATTAATATTCAATACCTGAAATATAACATTGACACTCTTGATTATCTGGGTTCTGATGGATTTGATAAACTAATTGAATATGTAAGCAATAATGTTAATGATTTAACTTCGGAAAAATTTGATGATTTTGAGAAAAAACTCGGAGGAACTGATATGAGGATTGACCATATATATATAAATCCATTTGTGTATTTTCCTGAGAAGCTCAAAACTATGAATGTCAGACCAAAAATGTTTAAGAAAATTGAAGATAAAATTATTTCGCAAACGACAGTATATGCTTATGATGACTCTGTTAAAAATTTAAAATATATTTTTATTGAATGGTACCTAACTGTAAAATTTAATGAATCGCCATCAATTGCAGAATTTATAACAAAAGAAAAACCTGAAGTTAATGAACGATTTAAAAGAAAAATAAATGATATTGAGACTATAATTAACAATCAATTTGGGAAAGGATTAACTAATGAAGAGCAAAATGAAGATAATATTGAATATACATGGACTTCAAAAAATGGTTTGAAAGTTATTATGAATAATTCTAATTTTAATGGAATGAGAAAAATAAGAGTATTTATATATAAGGAGTAATAATAATTTATTTCAATACAAATAATAAAGAAAAATTAGCTTATAATGCCTGTTGCAAAAAAAGCTAAAAACAGGTATTTTTGCAGTAATCATTATAATAAGTTAATTATTAATGCTCAAAGCATCATCAGTAAATAATATTTCATTTAACATTAAATATTTAATAAATGAAAAAAAAAATTGAAGTATTGAAGCAACCAGAATGACGGAAATTAAAATTTAAAGAAAATATTCCTGTAAGTTCTGAATTAGCAAAAACAATTATTGCACTTGCAAATGATGCAGGAGGAGAATTATATTTTGGCATTCAGGATAATCCCAGAGAAGTAACATGGATAAATGAGAATGCTTCAAATCGTCTGGCAACTCCTGAAATTATTGCTGAATTAGAACGTCATATATTGAACAAGTCATTTGATAGTGAACTTTTATACGCTAAAACTTTAGACAATCTTAATATACAATCATTTAAGCAACTGTATCAAGACAAAACAGAAGAAACATTAACAGTTCAGATATTAAAGAAATTTGAATTATTCAAGGCAGACCAGGGAAAAAATCTACCTACTAATGCCTTGATTTTACTTTCGGATGATGAGATACAAAAACAACTTTTTCCATACTCAAAAATTGAATGTGCAAGGTTTAAAGGTACGATACCTGGTAATTTTATTGACCAGAAAACAATTGATTCAAACCTTGCATTGCAACCCGAACAAGCATACCAGTTTGTTTTACGTCATATTTCACAGGGTTCATCCGATTATAAGGGTGTTTATCGTAACGATCGTTGGGAGTACCCTGTTATTGCAATCAGGGAGGCAATAAGAAATGCTGTAATACATAGAGATTATTCACTTACCGGAAAAGACATTAAAATTGCTGTTTTTGATGATAAAATTGAAATAACAAGTCCAGGAAATCTACTTCCGAGCATAGATTTTAACGAAATGGAATCAGGACAATCTGATATTCGTAATAAAATCCTAGCCCCTGTTTTCAAACGTATTGGAATAATTGAACAATGGGGAAATGGGTTAAGATTAATCTACGAAGAACTTCAAAAATATCCTGAAATTGATTTTAAATGGACTGAACCCGGTATAGCTTTTAGAATTTCATTCATAAAAAAGAATTTTATCGAAAAAACTGAAACAGAAATTCACGCCCTAAGTTCGGAGAAAAGTTCGGAGAAAAGTTCGGAGAAAAGTTCGGAGAAAATTCTTGAATTAATTTTAAACAATTATAATATAACAATTTCTGAACTTTCGGAAAAAATTGGAATATCAACCCGTGCAATTGAAAAACATATTAAAAAATTGCAATTGGAAAACAAGCTTAAACGTGTAGGTGCTGATAGAGGTGGATACTGGGAAATCATATCAGATTCTAATTAAGAATAAATACTATATGAAAAATAAAAGACAAAATATCCTGATATTTATATTATTAATTACATTAAATTGAAGTAAAGAAAATATAATATCAAGGAAATTCTTAAAAATTATCCGAATTCTTTTAAATTTATAATTTTGTAAATGAAAGGCTGTTTCATTATTTACAACTAACTGTTATAATTTATTCTGACTGATCAAATAAAAATATTCAAATCACTTTTTCGAGGTAGAGAGGACGTTTTTGCTATCCGGTGGGAGAAAAATGGTAAGTGTGGTTATATGCCAGCTTGTTATATTGACACATATATGTATCGGTTACATAAAAGAAGTGGTGGAAATTTCCAGAATTATCAGGATAAAAGTTATCTTGAATATACTGATGAGCAGATTGCAAAACATTTGAATGGTAAACAAACGGTTGGAATATATCCATTGTTAAAAGATAATACTTCCTGGTTTTTGGCTGCTGATTTTGATAAGGATAAATGGGAAGAAGAGTGTAAAATATATATTAATGCCTGTAAAGAATTTAATATCTCCGCTTATCTTGAGCGATCACGTTCGGGAAAAGGTGGGCATGTATGGGTGTTTTTCGATAAGCCTTATCCTGCTGTAAAGAGTAGGAAAATATTTATTCATATTCTTGAACAAACGGGAATATTTTCAAAGTTTGACAAAAGTTCCAGTTTTGACAGATTATTTCCAAACCAGGATTATTTAGCTGGCAAAGGTTTTGGAAATTTAATAGCTCTACCTTTACAAAAAGAACCTTTGGAATTAGGTAACTCTTGTTTTATTGATATTGAAACATTTAAACCATATATAAATCAATGGGAATTTCTCAATAACATTGAAAGGATAAGTATAAATGATCTGGATAAAATTTATAATAAAACAGTAAAACAAAATGTCCGGATAATAAATGCTTCAAATCCGGAATTGGAATTATCTGAGAAGTTAACAATCAGTCTAAGCAGTGATGTCAAAATAAGTCGTTCAGGATTAACGCCACAACTAGTATCGTTTATTAAAGAAGAACTTAATTTTATTAATACTGAATACATTATTAAAAAGAAGTTAAGCAAAAACACATGGGGAACTGAACGATATTTTAATTTTGTTGAAGAAAGTGAACAATCAATTATACTACCTCGTGGTACAATTGGTAAAATACTTCGATTTTGTAAGGAGCATAAGATTGAACATGAATTCAGAGATGAAAGACAAAAACTAATTCCGGTTAATTATTCAGATAATATATATTTAAAAGAACATCAACAAAATGTCATTGAAATTACTTCCAGAAAAGATATAGGAGTAATTGTAGCTCCTCCAGGATCAGGAAAAACTATCATTGCTCTTAAAATTATTGCTGAAAAGAAACAACCCACATTAATCATTGTTCATAGGAAACAGATTGCTGAGCAATGGATTGAAAGAATACAAACTTTTCTTGGCATTCCCAAATCCGAAATAGGGAAAATCGGTCAGGGAAAAAGTAAGATCGGAGAAAAAATTACAGTTGCAATGATTCAGAGTTTATCAAAAATAATAAATAATGTTTCAAATGAAAAAATTAATGACTCATTCGGTACTATTATTGTTGATGAATGCCATCATATACCGGCAGAATCTTTTAGAGACACCATTTCAAAACTTAATACTTTTTATTTGTATGGATTAACAGCAACCCCATTTCGTAAATACAATGATGGTAAACTTATTTTTATTCATCTGGGTGAGGTAATATCAGAAATAAAATCACAAAACATAATCTCTTATAATAAGCCTCAAATTATTATAAAAAATACTGAACTGGATATACCTTTTAATTCAAAAACGGATAAATTTGAGACTCTTTCCAAAGTTCTTGTTCATGATTCCTCAAGAAATAAACTTATACTTGATGATATGATTAAAGAATTGAAAATCGGGAAAAAAGTTGTTGTTATTACCGAAAGGAAAGAGCATATTGATAGTCTCAACCAATATCTAAAACAATCTTATGAAACTATAACCTTGTATGGTGAAGATTCGGAAAACAGCAGAAATTATAAATGGAAAATTCTTAAAGAAGGAAATTACCAGGTATTAATAACAACCGGTCAATATTTCGGAGAAGGAACAGATTTGCAAAATATTCAGTGCTTATTTCTTGTCTATCCATTTTCATTTAAAGGAAAATTGATTCAATATATAGGAAGAGTGCAAAGAGGTGAATTATCACCAACTATCTACGATTACCGGGACTATAAAATCGATTATCTAAATAAACTATTTTTAAAAAGAAATTCTTTTTATCGTAATTTAAATAAAACAGGAAACTTATTTGATGATCAAAATTCCATAGATGCCGATACTTCTAATTCCAAAACTTTTAAAGAGATAATAAAAATTCCTTTTAAAGATTTAGAATTCAGATATGGTGCAATTGCATTTATTTACAAAATACCTGATTTAAATAAAGAATTGCAAATTGAAATTGAAAATGATGAAATAAGGCCTGAGTTTGAAGTTCTTAAACCATTTTTTTCAAAACAATTAAAACTGAGAACTGTAACAATTGATATTCATGTTGAGATAGAAAAAGGTGAAATCATATCTCAGTTAGCTAAATCGGCAGATCTTGAAAATATTAACAAAGAGATAATAGAAAGTGTAAAATTTAAATTTGTTAATAAAAGTATTATTGGAGAAAAGAACCATTCAAAGAACAATCTTCTTGATATAAAGCAAATTCAGCCCTGCACTCAGAACAATTCATTCCTTTATAATTCAGAATATGACCTATTTGAAGAC